>JALWRB010000356.1 GCA_027077875.1 Candidatus Heimdallarchaeota archaeon | reverse complement strand
AACGGTACTATCAACGACACTTAGGGTTCTTGTAAATGTCTTGCCCTTGTACTTTAACCAGTCGGGAACTTCCAACTCCCCGGCGTAGGGGGACTTCCTGCTCATACATTTTTTTCCAAGTCCTCTGTTGATAAATCTGCAGAAATGGTCAGGTTGTATTGAGGGAAATTTTTCTTCAATTTATAAGTGAAAGCCTAAAGGGTTATAATTACGTATTTCAATACTGCATTGGGATGAAGAGAGTAATATCAGTTCACAGCCATAAAGGTGGAACGGGTAAGTCAATGTTTTCAATCAATCTCGCATCCGAGCTGGTTTTCAGGGGGTATAACGTCGCCCTTATCGATCTCGATCTTGGAGCTCCTTCGTTACAGACATATGCACCTAATCGCCATGAGAAGACAATCAATGACTACTTTCTGGGAGACACAAAATTGAATGAGATCGTCTTCGATGCCACGTACCTCCTGAGGGGATATACTGGTGATAATCGATTCTATCTCGCTCTTGCTAGTATCGACACTGACAAGATCTCAGCCATCCAGCACCGTGACAAGCAAGCACAGCTCAATGACCTCTATCTCTTGATGAAAATGGTGAGGAATACCCTGAGCAATGAGCCGTGGAATGTAGACTTTGTCATCCTTGATACATCACCTGGGATATCCACTGGTTCCATAAACAGCATAGCAGCTTCGAACTCGCTTGTTGTGCTCATGAAATTAGTTAATGGTGATTTGGATGGTACTCGTGAGATGCTGAGAACTCTCAACGAGACGCTGAATCTAGATACCACAATAGTGATAAATCAAATTCCCCTTGTTTACGAGGAATTTGGGGGTAAGGATAAGATTAGGTCGGTACTCAAGACACAAATGCTGGAAAAGATTGCTCATAGTTCCAAGATTAGCATTGGACCAATTATCCCAACCAACGACGAGATCCTAAAGATCGAGACGAAATACGCAATGTCATCCTTGGTTGGTGATGAGATGGATGCCCGCCCAATCCAGATAATCGAGTCTCCAGACAGTGTATTTGCAGAGAAGATCAGGGAATTCAGCGATAAGATTATTCAAAGTACAGAAGGTTAGACCATGTCAATAGCCGCAATATATGTACTTCTTGACGATGGACGCTGTATTTTCAACCATAACCTCGTCCCCAGCCCACCTCCATATCTTCTAGTGACTGGTTTGCTAGCTGCACTACAGGACTTTGTACATGAGGTTTCAAATAGTTATATCAAGAATTTCTCTGCCGGTGACTACACGTTCTACTGTGAAAAGCGAGGTCAGGTTCAGGTTGTGATCGCCTCGACTACCCACTTGGAGGACAAAGCACATGCAGAATTCAACCTGCTTCAGATCACGCTGAGATTCATCAACAAGTACGGGGAGCTTCTCGAAGATTGGGAGGGAGACACCGTCATCTTTGACTCCTTCATCGGTGATCTCGAAGAGATTCTCGGGAAGGACAATCTACTTATGCGGGAGTCAGTTCCCACGGACCCTCTTACTTCTCTCACACTGGTAAGACTTAACCGTGATCTGCAGAAAACCGCTCAGGCCCTACTTCAGATTCAGAAGGGTACTGTAGTCGATATTAGCAAGATCAGTGAGAGAACGGTCTACCAGACACAGGGAGATTTAGACAAGCTTGTAGATTTGGGTCATATCGGGAGGTACAATGCCAATGGAAAGTGGATTTACTTCATTCAGTAGTCTGGCAGCCCCTGACCCTGATAAGGACCTTACCGAATCGGTCGGGAACCTCTAACCTTTTCTCTGCTTCCTGAGTTTCTTCCAATGTGAACTCGGAATCGATCACTGGCTCGACAGTCCCGTTCAACAGTAAGTGAATAGCCTCTTCGAACTCCCTTCTATTGGCCATAGTGGAACCCATAATCCTTAGTTGTTTCCAGAAGACAAGCCCGATATTGGTCTTCCCTTTGAAACCAGTTGTAGCTCCAGCAGTGACAAGAACTCCTCCTTTTGCAAGTGATCTCAGGCTTTGCTCCCACGTCGCCTCGCCTACTGACTCAAAGACTACATCGACCCCCTTCTTCTTCGTATATTTCCAAACCTCATTGGACCAGTTTGGATTATCGATGTAATTGATGACATAGTCAGCCCCGAGGGCTTTTACCACTTCTTCTTTTTTTGATGTTGTGACTATAACCTTGGCTCCGAGGTATTTGGCAATCTGGATCGCAGCAGTGGACAGTCCACCTCCTGCCCCTGGAATTAAAACTGTATTCCCAGGTCTGACATTCGCTAAGGATGAGAGCATCCTCCACGCGGTCAGTGTGGTGAGTGTACCAGCAGCGATCTTTCGGCAGTCTGCCTCTTCCGGTAAAACCTGTAGATTCCGAGCGGGAACGATTGCGTACTCTGCCAATCCACCCCAGGAGTGCTCTCCAACCATAGAGAAGTTCCTGCATAGTGACTGTTCTCCACGGAGACATTGTTGACACTTTCCGCAGAACTTCGCCGCATTTACAGCAACCTTAGCTCCAAGTGTGACCTCTTTCACCTTACTTCCGACCTCCACCACTCTCCCAGTAAAATCACTTCCTGAGATATGAGGTAGTGGGATCTTCAGTGCAGGTGACCCGTTCCTCACGAAGATATCAAGTCTGTTGAGTGATGCGTAGTGAACTTCGATCTTTACCTCGTCTGGTCTGATTTCAGGTAGCTCAACCTCTCGGTACTGGATGACTGATGCATCTCCGTGCTCATAGAATACGGCGGCCTTCATATTAAGTACTTGAATCATCCTGCTAAAAATTTTGTGTGTCCTGCTAAAAGCTCCCGTATGCAACTTCTTTATACGATATATTTTGATATATTCTTATATCAAGTCTCAAAGGACAGTACATGATAAAACAGGCAAACCCTCGTCCGAATGACAAGGTGCTTGATGCTATCAAGAGAGTGATAGATTCTGGAAGATACGTGAAGGGTCCCGAATCTGTCAAACTTGAGGAGGGATTCAAGTCCGTTAGCGGTTGTGAGTACAACTACACCGTAAGTTCAGGAACCTCTGCTCTGAACCTGCTTCTCAAGGCTCTTGACTATCCCATTGGTTCTGAGATAATCGTACCCGTGAACACATTCCTCGCAACTGCCAATGCCGTAGAGCTCAGTAATTACACATCGGTCTTCGTCGATGTAGACGACAGCATGAACATGGATCCTGATAAGATTGAGGAGGCTATAACGGACAAGACCAAGGCTATTATAATCGTCCACCTCTACGGAACACCTGCAGACATGGACAAGATTATGGCTGTGGCACAGAAGCACAATTTAGATGTAATAGAGGATGCCTGCCAAGCCCACGGAGCAGAATACCATGGCAAGAAGATCGGATCAATCGGTCGTGTCGCGGCATTCTCCCTCTTTCCTACGAAGAATTTCACTGTTCTTGGAGATGGTGGAATGGTCTCTACTACTGACAGGGAGCTAGGAATCAGGATAGCCAAAATGAGAAACGCAGGTAGGGACAAGCACCCGGATGACGCTGATGAGTTCGGGTTCAATTTCAGGTTGAGCGAAGTCTCCGCAGCTGTTGGTAACGCGCTTCTTCCCGACTTTGAAGCTCAAACCAAAAGGAGACAGGAAGTTGCTGCTCTATACACTAAGGGTCTAGAGGGAGTGGGTGATTTGATCCTCCCCAAGGTACTTCACAACACAGTTCCCGTCTGGCACCAGTATACCATAAGGACTGAAAAAAGAGATGAGCTCAAGGCGTTTCTCGCAGAGAACGAAATCCAGAGCTCAATTAAATATTCTCTTCCTCTCCACCTCGTTAAGGCCTTCCAGAATAAATACCACATCCCCGAAGGTACGTATCCCGTTGGTGAGAAGATCTGTAAGACACTACTTTGTCTACCCATGCATCCCTTCCTTACTGATGAGGAAGTCGAGACTGTGATCTCTACAATTAAAAAATTCTATACCTAGAATATTTATACTGTGATTTTAAATTCTTGACTGGGAATTTATTACTTACCAGTTCCCCTTTTCCATGTCATGAGAACAAGTAAGGCACTTCTTTTCTCCATACTCGTGATATTGCTCTCCCTTACCCATGGCTACACAATCAAAGTATCCGGGATATACAAGGGAATAGATGACATCGATCGATCGTTCGATTCCAAGTACGGGAGATTGTTACTTATCGACGCAACTGCTTCTTGGTGTCCTTCCTGCGATCAGCAGTTGATTTACCTTAAGGACGTCTATGACATCGCTAGCTCACAAATCTCCATCCTTACACTAAGCGTGGACTACGAAAATGACAACGTAGAGAAGGTCAAGGAGATCCAGTTAAGATTTAACTCTCCATGGGAATTCGGATGGGACTATCAACGTGACTTCCAAAAGGTGTTTACTGTCAATACACTACCCTCGCTCTTCCTCTTTGATGAGCAGGGTGAGTATGTGCAGATGTGGGTAGGGGTAACAGAACCTGACGTCATCCTCAAAGCTCTTAATGCAGAGAACAGCGAGATACCTGTTCCCGCTGCTTCAAGCTCAACTTCTGAGGAAAGAGAGAACCAGCAGAGTTTGATTGGTAGTGTTTTTTCTAACCCGATAGTTCTCCCAGTGGTCTCTATGGTGGCTATTATGGTGGTCTATCTGAAGATGACATCCAAGACCAGTTCTGAATAGATGTACAGATTTTGAAAATTGAATAAATTGTATAACCTGAATGTGTATTAAATTATTGAGTATTCTTAGCTCTGCTTGTAGATGAATCTCTCCCATGTTGATGGGGAAGGAACTTCTTCCTTGAGACCGTTTCTCTTCCTGATGAAGGCGATCTTCTCGTCGAGCAGATGTGGTGGGACAGGCTCGAACTTAGCGAACTGGTATCCAAAGAATCCCCTACCTGCAGTTGCACCCCTGATCTCATCAGCAAGTCCTGTGGTTTCAGTTGTAGGGATAATGGCCTTGAGTGTGGACTGTCCACCTGCCTCACCGATCTCTTGGATCATACCACGGTGTTGTGTCAGAAGACCGGTTATTGCGCCTAGGTAGTCCTCGGGAGTCTTGACATCAATTGTCAGGAGTGGTTCAAGGAGCTGAGGACCCGCTGTTAGGTAGGTCAGGTTGGTGGCAGCCGAGGTCATCGCGATGATCTCGGTGATACCTGTGTGCGCAGGATCTGAGTGAACTGTCGCGTCAGTGATCTCAAGCACAGTCTTCATCAGGGGTTCACCTGCGAGGGTTGCCTTCTTACAGAATGTCCTCCACTGATTTATGACAAATTCCCTGATCCTGTCCAGTCTCTGGACACCTTTGGTGTTCTCAACCAGAAGATTGGAGTCTGATGATGCCCAGAAACCTCTGAAGAACTTCTCATCCCACATTCCGTCACTGTGCTCTGCAAGCCACTTGGATCTGGCCTTCCTGTCCATGCTGTCGATGTCATCGACCTCCTTGAGTGCCTTAAAGAGTGAATCAGGCATGGGGTGCATGACAACCTGCAGTCTGTTGTGACCATTGGGTGACTTGGTGGTGAAGGTCTCTGAGTCCTTGGTGATGGTCTCACGATGGACGATGATTGGGTCGGTGACATCGATTGGAACCTGCTCATTGATCCTTGTGATGAGGATATCAATCTGCAGCGGGTCGATTCCTTCAAGTGTGTACTTCTTGGTCTCGGGATCCATGTAGTAGCTAGCGGTGGGGTCAGCCATGATCCATGTCTTGACGACATCACCGAGCTTTGCCACGTCCTTCTCCTTCTTGGGGAAGATAGATCGTGAAACGACTGGTTCTGCAGCGTACGAGATCTTGTCAAAGCCTTCCACATCCTTGGTGGAGTAATGTGTGAAGGACTCTCCTGCGGGACAGATAAAGCCCTGTGCAGCGAAGAGATTTCCTGCAGGAATCTCAGGGACAGTTAGGATATCTGTGATCTCCATCACACCCAGCCTTCTGAACTTCACCTTCTCTTTCCTGTTGATCAACCAGATGTCCTCTCCATCTTTGATGGTGCCAGAGAACACCCTACCAATCAGTGTGGGTCTCTTGCTCCTAGGATCGATGAAGATCTTGGTGATCATACCAAGGAGAGGGCCCTTGGGGTCTGCCTTCCTCAGCGACTGACCAAGCTCTGTCTCGACATCCCCCTTCCAGATGTTAGGGATCTTGTATCTCTGAGACACAACTGGGTGGGGTAGGTGCTGTACGACCATTCTGAGGAGAGAGTCGTGGAGCGGGAGATTATCTCTCAACCAGTCCTTGTCATTCTCCTGATACTTCTCAAATACCTTGGCTGGTGTCAGACCCTTCATCTTCAGGATCTCAACAGTGAATGCCCATCCGTCCTTGGCAGAACCGACAGCAACACTGTTATCTGCAAATGAGACCTTCCATTCCTTCTTGAATTCCTTCGGAACAATCGACTTAATCTTGTTGTTGACTTGGTTAGCGATAATGTCAAGCTTGGAGAACACGTCCTTGGGATCGAGCTTGAGCTCCGCGATCAACCTATCGACCTTGTTGATGAAGAGGACTGGTTTGCATAGTTCCTCTCCAACTGCAAGTTGAATGTTTGTCTCTGTCTGGGTCATCATGCCCTCGAGAGCGTCAACAAGGATGATAGCTCCATCAGAACCTCTGAGTGCTCTTGACACCTCTCCTGTAAATGAAAGGTGACCTGGAGTGTCGTTGATCTGGAAGAGGTATGTCTTCGTCTCTCCGTTCTCGTCGGTATAATCGTAGCTGAGAATAACAACTGTCGTAAAGATTGTGATTCCTCTCTCCTGCTCCTCATCATCAGAATCTGTCATTCTGTTCTGGCCTGCAGTCTCCTCTGACATCAGACCTGCTTTTGCGAGCAGATAGTCCGCAGTAGTTGACTTACCGTGGTCAATATGCGCAGCGATCGAGAAGATCCTCCTCTGTTCGGAAGGGAACTTCATAATCATATCTCGGATCTCATCCGCGTTTTTTACCTTCATAGTAATCCCTTTGAAATTGCTTGGTAATCTTACCTGAGTTCTTCAAGGATGATGGCTTATAAAAGAAAGTAGATATTGACACTTCGTAAGAATTCCCTCTCACTGTATGAAAAAGCTATGGATCATCGATATTTGGATTTTATACTAGTAGGTTCTTACTGCTGTTTTCTCTTGTTGAGCAATGTCTTCCCTATTTTGTAGAATGCCTCTTCTACGTTATCGCCTGTGAGTGCAGAGGTCTCTATATAACCGATGCATCCTAGCTCCTTGGCTTTCTCTTCACCCTCCTTGGTATCAATCTCCCTGAGGTCCTCAAGATCATTCTTGTTACCGACAAGGATGAAGAGGGCATCAGGCGACTCCTTCTTCGCCTCATTTATCCAGTTCTGTGCGTTTTCAAAGGTAACTCTCCGTGTGAGGTCGAATGTAACAAGACCACCCATTGCCCCTCTGAAGAACATACCTCTCATGACTTTGAACCGGTCCTGCCCAGCGATATCCCACAGGCTGAAACATACCTTGGTTCCGTCAATAGTCTCGTACCTTGAATAAGGCTCCATTCCAATCGTCATCAGGTAGGCCTTCTGAAACTTTCCATGAACGAACCTTTGAACGAGTGCGGTCTTACCGACTGCTCCATCTCCTAAAAGTAATATTTTGAATGTAAATGAGTAATTCTCTTTTGATGACATAGGCATTCAACTTGCTTTTTGTCTAAAACGATCTAGTTTCTTCTTAATGTTTTGGTTGAAAATTGGATGAAGTGAAATTAATTAAAACATAATTTCAGCTTATCGAATCCTCACAGATTGGGAGATACCTATTGAATTTTCGATCGTTAGATCAAGTGGATTATGTGTCCATTTACAGCATTCTTCGAGACAGTGAGTTTAGCATACCCAACCCGCTCGATCTGATAGTAATTCTCCCCCTCTATCAGGAGGATAGACTTCTCCAAATACATCTTAACTGATCTTAGCGATTCCTCATCTATCACGTTCTTCTTGGGCTCAAGTAGTGAGGGCACTAAGAGATCTGTCTCGACGTATTCTGCGACCCACTGAATCTTCTTGATATTCCTGTTGGGCTTTCCTTCACTCACTTTGGCCTTTATTCCTTCTTCTCCTTTACCGAGGATCTCAATATTGATGAGGTCCTTCAACCTAATTAGATCTCCCTTCTCTAGGCGATCTGCGTCGTCCTTGTCCATGTATACGATGTCTGACACATGCTGCGATCTCATTTGCTTGGAGGTCGGGGAGAACGGTAGCTCTACTAACTGATCAATTGGGTCGTCAAGAGATACTTTTACAGGTGTTCGGACACCGAAGATCTTCATAGATTTCGGTTCAAGGATCTTCTTGTTGTACCTCTCAACCACCGACCAGTCAATCGTTGAGTTCTTTGGTGTGGTTCCGTTTTCCCTGATCAGAACCTTAAGGACTTCGGGCTGTATCCCTCTCTTCTTCCACCCCTCAACTGTGAAGAGCCTGATGTCGTCCCATCCGGTAACTACCTTTCTTTCAACCAGGTCCCTTAGCACTCTTCCCTTGAGGGGGCAACCTTTGATGTTGTACCTACCGTACGAGAAGAAGACCGGTACCTCACCACCAAGTTTCTTGATAATGTAGCTCTGCTGCTCCTGCCTCATGGGTCCAAATTCCCCAGATCTCAAGATATGGGTGACCTTATACTTCCAATCAAGGTAGGGAGACTCGAAATCATACGTTGGCCAGACCGCGTAGAACTTGTCGAGCATAGGGTGCTGCTCGTCCACATTCCTGAACATCACAGGGTCTCTCATCACTGGATTATCAGATTTCATATCCCCTACAAGACGGATTATAGCATGCTTCAACTTACCTTGGAGCATCTGCTCAAATTGTTCTAGTATCTTCTCAGTAGGGGTACCCCTGCAGGCGCACTCGACCATATCCTCTCTGTTCTTCCTCATGACCTCGTGTTCACATGTGCAGACATAGAAGTCACCATTGTTGATGAATGTCCTCGCAACCTCATAGAATTCCTCGATGTGCTCCGAAGCCCTTGTCTCTATATCCCATGTGATTCCTCCCCATTTCATTCCCTCTTTAATTGCTCTGTAGAACTCAGGTTTAACCTTGGCGGGATTTGTATCGTCAAATCTCAATACAATTTTTCCTTTGTACTTCTCTGCATACATTGAGTTAATTGTGTAGTTCAGGAGTTGGCCGATATGGGGGTACTTCGATGGATCTGGTGCCAGCCTGACGACGAGTTTCCCCTCAACCGCGTTCGGAAGGTCAACCAACTTCCCCTTTGTCTTTTCGACTACCCTTTTCTGCTCTGCGACTGTCTCCTGTCTCTTACTCAGGGCATCAGGATCCAACTCATTGAGAAGGTTGTCTACCTCCTCGATATCCATTGGAAATTTTTCAGAGATAATTTTATTTACTTTTGGCGCTATAGTTTTTGCCTCTTTTCTGAACTCTGGATACTTGCCCATAAGTTTACCTAGGACTGCTTTAGGGTTGGTTTTCCCGTCATACTCTTTGGCATTTATCAATGCCTCAATGAGGATTTTCCTCTCAATATCGTCCATTCTGACCTAGATTAAATACCGTCGATAAGAAATAATCGGTTGATACTCAGAGATTCCTGAAAACAGAGAAATCTTTGACTAGTGAGTCTTTGGAATTGAGCCTTGCATTTCGTTTAGCGAGTTCTTTCATGATCCTGAACTCAGTGCAAAGTGATCCCCTGTGGCAGTCATACATTGGGACGTAGGTGTTTTCAATGGTGTTGTATACAAGCTTGCAGTCTTTCTCCTTCCCTGTACAGACCTCTACTACATCCCCACTCATGTATGCTCGGGGAGAAGTAGATGTTCTTCTCTTGGATTTTGGATTCAGAATCCACGAACTTACAACTGATGTTACTGACTGATTTGAGGAGGAATTCATAACCCCTAATCACTGAATAGGCTTATAGATAAGGGTAATACTACTGTAGTATATTGGGATTTCATAGCTTCAGGACGTACTCAATGAAACTCATGAAAAGGTCATTGACATTCTCACCGCTGAGTGCGGAAGTCTCCATATAATCTGCCCCTTCATTGTTAGCATATGCCTCTGCCTCATCGTAGGGGACTTGGCGTAATTCTTTCAGATCTGATTTATTCCCTACTATTTTGATATATACTTCACCCACCTCCTCTCTTACCTCTCTCAACCAGATATCGAGATTTTCAAAGGTCTCCCTCCTTGTGACGTCAT
The DNA here is from genome assembly GCA_027077875.1 of Candidatus Heimdallarchaeota archaeon. GTDB lineage: Archaea > Asgardarchaeota > Heimdallarchaeia > Heimdallarchaeales > Kariarchaeaceae > S139-21. The sequence goes on along the minus strand of JALWRB010000356.1, from coordinate 37,663 downwards.
ACACCAGTATTGCTCCATGGGCACCTGTGTAGTACCTCGACCTAAATCCTACCAAGAATTCTTGCCCTGCAGTATCGAAGACAAGAACCTTGATGTTCTTGTCATTGATGGTCTCCCTTTTTATCAGCCAGTCCACACCCAAGCTGGGTTTATAATTGGCTGTGAACTTGTCATGAGTATATCTGACGGCCAAACTAGTTTTGCCTACCCTTCCATCACCTAGGAGCAACAATTTAACTTTGATATCTTGAGGACGCATTTACACTCTTTTTACATCATCTCTTTACTTATACCTTTTTGTTTTAAGAAATTCAGATATTGAATAAATCATCAAATTCGACGCTCTCTAATACAGTCTTCGACATAGGTTGGGAAGATTATTTAAGGATGGCATATCATTGAGCAATAGAAATGTTATTGGAAATACTCGCGGATGGTTCAATCAAAGAGAAGAGAACCAAGACCTTCAGACCGAATAACAAAAAGGTATACCTTCTTCTTGACGCAGAAACTGAGACGATATATCTATGGCAAGGTGAGAATACCTCTGTTCAGGAGGGATTTCTCGGACTCAAGTACGGCAAGGAGTTCAAGAAATCTCTCCGGTACGATCTTGTTCAAGTCAAGAACTTGGAGGATGACAGTGAGTACAAGGAGAGTCTAAAACTACACCTGAAAAACATCAAGGAAGGGAAGAAGCTCCCGAAAAAGCACGCAGATCTCCTTGAAAGGAAGAGTAAGGAGAAAGCTAGTGAAGAAGAAGAGGAAGAAGACGCTCCAATGCACCTTAAGGATATTCTCAAACTGCTCGAGAAGGAGAAACCACCTAAGGGTATGGTCCGTGATTATATAGTTGCCAAGGGTCTGGTCTACACCACCGATGAGGACAACATTCTACCATTGGAGGTTCCAGAGAACGGAATCTTCGATGCCACAAATTATGCACCTCGTGTACTTCTCAAGGATTCTGAGATTCTGGCAATAGAATTTTGGCGTCGTCCATAATTTTGGATTTGTACAATTGTTCAAAATTTATCGGAAAGTTTGAAAATTCGGAAATGCGTTGAACGATATTCGTGGGCTATAACTCGAAAAGTACTAGTACACATCTGCGAACGAAGCCCCAAGAAACAATAGAGGTGCTATAAATACTAGTCGCGGTCAGATTGTAAAAATACAGGTAGGTGTGCTCTAGTGGTGAATATCTATGACCTGTTCGTAAATCGGATTAGGCGCCTTCTTTCAGGAAAAGTGTCTTAGCAGTTCTGCAATAAATGATGAACACTTCCTCTACTGCAAGATTTCGTACTTCCAAAAAAAATGAATTATTTTGTACATATGTACATGATGAAAAAGAAGTTTCTGCGAATTCTTCTAGTATTTTAGCAAATGCTTACATAATTGATTAAAACGTGAAAATGTAAATTTCCGTGAGAAGGGCAATTCCCGTATTGTTTTTCACTTCGCGAATGAGAAATCCTTATTAATCAATGCTCTCAGAAGAACTTAGCCTTAACGGGCTAAAACGTAAATGAGGTAAACAAATATGGTAGAACTTCTTGTACAATCCAAGGTTAGACAATACATCAAGGACAAAGGTCTGAACACTGGCGGTGACTCACTCGAGGCAATCGAGAAGGCACTCAAGGTCACTCTTGACGACGCAATCAAGAGGGCAAAGGGTAACGACAGAAAGACCCTGATGGCCAAAGACATCTAAGTTCTTTATTTTGTAAACAACTAACCACAATTGAAGTAAATTTAATATTCTGCATTTCTAAGTTGATACTGTGCCATCTAAGAGCAGAAAATTGTACTATGAGAAAAAGAGGATCTCCAAGAAGAAACGGGACGAGGAAGAGAACCCGAAACAGGTCAGACTTGAGAAATCTAGGAGACCGGGCTCAAAGACAATTGGGGTGATCTACTTCATACTAGCAATAATTGCTTCAATCTTCTTCACCATCAGCGATCTCCTGATACCTGGGATTTTAGTTACTAGTGTACTGATCTTCTTCAGTATAAAGAATTTTAGGGACGCTCCGGTTGTACCAGTTTGAGACAAGATCTACTGGTCTCCACTAGACTATTGGTGCTCAGCTATATGCAGTAATAGAATTCAAATACGGTTCTCCCTCATGTTATTGAGGTAATACATCCTATTATAATAGCCCAATCAACCCAATAGTGATAATGGTGCTGAGTCAGCGTAATAACGGAAGGATGGGCCAAGTAACAGGTAACCAACTCCTAGATGAATTAAAAAATGAACTTGAAGATGGCTTGTCCGCTGAATCCACTGTTGGAAAGGAACAAAGCGTCACTCTCTCAGACTACCTTCTATACTGGACATACCTACTCTTCGTAGCCACTATTCCTCTGCTGTATCTTTACATGGGGGCTCTTGTACAGAGCTACTTGGTCCTCCCATTGACCCTCTTGATCTCGGGAATTGTATCCAACTTGATCACTGTTTGGAGGATTGACAGAAGGGTGTCCAGTTCCACACACGGGGGAATTGACAACCGGATGGATTCTGCTATATTCACTTTCTTCCAACTCAGTATAGTTCAGGGTTTGTTCATCCTCTTTGTCCTTGGCTCCCTTTACTTCGTTGAGGACTATATCCTCTTTACAGTCCTGGGTAAGGAGATTGAGCTCTACATCATCCTCACTCTAACAGTCGGGGGATACCTCTATGTCTTCAAGCTCAACTCGCTTTCGTTCAATTGGTACCTGACAGGTCAACCTTTCTGGATTCCGATAAAGGAGATACTTGTGATACCTCTATCATCTGTGAAGAAACGTTTGGCCGTGTTTAGACTCCTCTTGTGGACGCTCTCACTTGCAACCGCTTATATTCAGATCCAGGTTCCTGATACGTACCCCTACCTCTCATTATTCCTGGCATTGACTTACCTTATCTTTGGTAGGCACTACATCAGAGAAGACCTGAGATTCACTATGAGAATGTCCCTCACTGTAACCACTAGGATAAATCAGAACCTTCCTAAACCAGTGGTTAGCCCTGAAGAGGATTATGATCCTGCCCTCGCCAAGAACCTCCTAACAAAGAGTTCATCTAACATTCAATTTGCTGATCCTGAAAACCAAATAGTCAGGAAAAGTAATAATGGATACAGAACTCCCCGCAAAGAGGTGTTGGATGAGAAAGCACGTGAGTCTTTCAACAAACTGGTGCAGACAGTTATTTCCCAGAGGGAAGAAATCAACAAATTATATAGAAATACGCATTCTCGATAATCAGCAGACTAAGAATCGAAACCGTCTATCTCTCCGAGGTCGTCGTAAGTCTGTCTCACTGCCTCGTGAACCTGATCCTCGGTCTTGGCACCAGTGCATACGAGGTTACCACTCTGGAAAAGGAGGAGCACTGTCTTGGGGTTCTTCAGTCTGTAGATAAGCCCAGGGAACTGTTCTGGTTCATACATCGACTGATCTAACCACATTGCAGCAAGCTCAAGGTTAATTGTCCTGTTGTTGAAATTCCCGGATGCAACGATGTTCTGAACGATTATCTCCGGCTTCTCCTCGATTGTTGTACCAACAGATCTCAAGATCTCAATCATATTGTAGACGCCTTCATGAACCATTTCTTCTGATTTTGCTCCTGTAATTACAAGCTTTCCACTTGAGAAGACAAGCGAAGAAATTTTTGGCTTCTTTGTCTTGAGGATCAGTCCTGGAAACTGTTCTGGATTGTAGGATACCTCCAGCTCATCGTCGTCAATCAGTTGCTGGAAGATGCTCACGAGGTTTATCCTCGTAAACAAGTTGACACTTGCAACACAATTCTGAATAACAATTTTAAAATCTAAACCGTCCTTAGCATTTTTTTCAGCGGCATTTAAATCAGAACTCATACAATAACCTAAGATGAAGAACCACTATTGTATTTATAAAGGTTTATAAGTACTCCTTAAAAAACGCTTTTTAGAATCAGGGTATAAGGCTTTATCAGTGGGAAATTAGTCATCTAAGAAATCAGACATTGAGATTCGTCCCTTACAACTCTTGCACTTACCTATAGCTTTAGCCCATTCAAGCATATGCCGCTTGTGCGCAATTTTTCCACAATGAGGACATTTCACATATGTATCACCAGCTCCGATAGATTTGGTGCAAACTAGGCAGTTAGACATCTGGGAAGACGCGATAAGTGAAGAACTTTTGGTCTTAGCGGCATAAGTCGGGGGTTCTTCTACTTGGACAGGAGGTGCATTGATTGTTGGTGAGACGGAGACATTGGTCGTAGCAGAGTTCACGGGTTGGGGCTGACGAGCATGTTCTGTCTGAGTGACTGGCTGGACGGGAGGTGCGGATTGTGGTATTGTGGTGGTTTGCACATATCTCTCAGTAGATGGTATTCCATTAGCAACCTCGATTGCCATGGCTTCATCCGTCTTACCGATTGCTCTCAGAAGGGCAGCTGCAGTGGAGACCTCACCATGTTTATTGTACAATGTCTGAACCAGATTGTTGACCGTTACCTCAACTAGCTCTGGATTCGATCTATTCAAGTAGTCGACGATCTCAAGAGTTCGATCTGGTCCCAGTCTGGCGAGTGCCAGAGCTGCCTTGAACACCTTATTCTCCTTTTTAAATTCCTCATAGGCCCTAAGGAATTGCCTCGAGTTATAATACCTCTCTCCTAGGTCTACTGTTTGCCTCTGATAGGAAGGCTGCGGTGTTGTCAGAGGTGCAGATCTAGTCTGGTTCCTGTTTCTAAATGACTCATTGTCAATTCGACTGAGTGCAGAAGGAGGTCTTCTCTTCTTCTCCTTCTTCGGGCTTAGCATCTTAACTACACCAAATATGATTACGAACACAAGTATTATGACCAGTACTTCCAATATCTGACCCCAAATACAATGTGACTGCTATCCTTTTTAGATATATCTAAATTTTCGAGGAATTTTTCTTACACTAGACATTTGTATTTGATTTCATTCTCATCTCGGCTTGTTGTTTCTTGACGAGGATTTCATTTGTGGCTAGGGTCAGTGCCTTCATCATCCCTAACTTGGTTTGGGGGATCTCAGGTATATCGTACTCATCAATAAGTCTCTTAATATTGGGGTACTCGTCCAAGTATGGCTCTAAACCGTCAGAGATAACAAAGACCTCATCGGTGAAAATTTCAATCATGAACTTATCATATTCCTCTCCCAAGGTTTTATCATTGATCTGTTTGGCAATCGATTCTATCTGATCGATGAACTCCTTCTTCTCATCGGTCTCGAGTTTCTCCACATATGGCCAAATCGTCGGGAGATAACCGAACTGCAGACTCGGAGCAATTGAGCTTAGGAGTAATTCCTTGTCATTGTCAATGTACATCCTGAACAAGTCATCCCCTTCTAGACCTATTCCAACAGACCAATCCTCAAGGACAGTGTCTGGTGAGTCGACGGACGATATTATCACGTAAACTAGGAGATTATGAAGAATTGACTCCCTAAGTGCCTCGGACATAGATTCATAAGTCTCGTTCCATATCTTAAGAGCCTCATCATAGTATGCATGGTTTCCTGTTATCACATACCCTGCCAATAGGGGATTGATCCTGTGTTCTCTTTGGATCCCCCTCATGTGTAGATTGAGCTGGTATATTGAAATGAGAATAACTGGCGCAAATCCAATAACAAGTACCGGAATCAGGAATTGGCTCATGGATAGTTCTGGGACAAACAGGGGCACGATAAATATGAAAATTGCTGTAAGGATAGATGCCTGTGTCAATGTCTTGATCCGAGTTGTCATGTTGACTATTCCTGAATAATTCTCGCAGGCCTTGCAAAGACCCTTCTCTGTCATATACATCTCGTCAACACTGAGCTTACATCTGGGGCACATCGCCTGAGCTTGTGTAATTCCATCAAAATCTGAGAGCTCTCTCTGTTTGAATTCGTACTGAACCACATATAATGAAAAAATCAGACTCCTAAAAACTGATCGGTAATTCATGTTTCGAAACAGAAAACTCGCGAACGACTTACATAGTGATTCTTCTTAACCAATGAATCTGAGGATGGAATATGGTTACTTCTGCGGTCGACCATAAAACCATGATCAACATCTCAATTCTAGGGCATGTTGGGTGTGGAAAATCATCCTTCATCCGAACCTTCATCGAGTCTTCATTCGCGGAAGATATCCCTGTCACAGAAGTTCTGCAAATAACCCATCACGAATTACCCGATTCTGTTGTGGCATTTTGGGAGTACCCATACCCCACGCTCAGACCTCTTTCTGATTTCTTGAGCCAAGCGGATGGTTTGATCTACCTAATTGACAGCTCGAATCCAATTAGTGAGAGGGAGCTTGAGGAGGACTTCGATCTTATATCAAAAAAGGTAGCCAGCATGGATATACCCGTAGCAATAGGTCTGACAAAGTCTGATCTTCAAGTTTCGCCAAAGCTTGAGCTATCATCGATACTCGGGTTGATGAAGGTTGTCACTGATCGGTTCAACAGCGAATTTGTACGCGTGTTCGAGATCTCTTCAAAGCAGCTAATCGGTGTCGAAGTGTGTGCTAAGTGGATAATTGAGAACAAGAAGTCTTCAAGACAGTTAGATGAAGACTTTGATACAATATACTCTGCTCTGTTAAAACTAAGTGACATAGGTCCAGAAGTAATTTACTCTGATTTTGATACACTGCCAGATCCTATGGTAAATAGTAACACAGAAGAGTATCTCGGGAATTTGGGGGTAAGCCTTTCCATTGCTCTGGCCCAGGGAAACACTTTTGCGGAAGGTATTTTTGAGCTTCCTGCAGGATATGCCACACAATTCCGGCTCCTTGGAATAAGCGTACGTCTACATGATAGTAGTTTAACTGACGAGAGACACGGGAATGAGGGGTACGGTATATTCTGCTTTTTCATATCCCCTAGAACCCTCGCTCGTTTTCCTAGACCCGTTTCGGTTCAAGATCAGATCCTTGAAGAACTGGGAAGGATTGAAGATTTGTCTGGACTTAGCAAGGAAGACTTTCTCCGTATTAAGGAGAGGATACTTGATATCTTCTCTATAGGTTCTCAAAATAACTTTGAAAACATTCAATAACTTCTCACTACAAAAAAATCTTTATCTAAAACACGTATCAATTTGAGATATAGATGGCGACGCAATTCAAGATACTTGTGGTAGGCGAGGGAGCTGTTGGGAAAACGAGTATTGCTACAAGGTATACTACTGGTGGGTTCAAAGAAAGTCACCTAATGACCGTGGGTGCGAATTTTATGCTGAAGAATCTTGAGATGGAAGACGGTACAATGGTCAGGCTGAGTATCTGGGATACCGCTGGTCAGGAGAAATTTCGAAGGGTAGTCGAGACTTACTATAAAGGTGGTAAGGGTGTCCTGATCTGCTTTGATATTACAAACCGTAAGACATTTGAGGAGCTGGAATACTGGAGATCAACTTCGACAAAGCATATTCCAGATGCGAGTTTCATCCTCATCGGGAATAAGGCTGATTTGGAGGAGCAGCGTGCTGTTTCAAAGGAAGAAGCAGAGGCTTTGGCGAAAGAATGGAACATGTCATATTTTGAGACTAGCGCTAAGATGAATTATGGTATAGATGAGTGCTTCCTTAAGCTCACACATATGATGCTAGGTGAGTAACATGGATACAGAAATTCAATCTGACGAGCTTGAAGAGGTTTCAATGAGCGAGCAGATGGAGAGGACCTCTGTAAACATAAGCACGTTCTCTGCTCTTCATGAATCTAGTGGGATGCCGTTCAATTTCCCTGTTATTCTCGGTGGTGATGACATCATCAGGGACGATGTTGCCAAACTCAAAGTAGAGGAGGCCTTTGGACAACTGAACATTCAGTCATTGTTTGGATTTGAGGATCAAGTACTCCAGTCTGTTATCTATAACACATTCCATGTTGATGGCGGAGAAGGTAAACTTACACCACATATCTACCTGCTCAAGTCATTCACGAACAATGTCTATCTTCTCAACTTCCTCGCTACACCATATGCAGATTTGAATATTGATGCCTACTTTTCCGAAGTTGATTTCATGTCCCGGGCTCTCTCTGGAGTATTTCGGAGAACCCTTAAGCAAGAGGAACTGAAGCTCATTGATGAAGAAAAAGTGTATGATATCTGCAAGGATACTGTAGATACACTTGTTGGTTACATGCATTACCAGATTTTCACGGAGAGGGGTATGAGGAATCTTGTCTCACAATCCAGAACACAAATTTCGATGATTATGGGAATGTTTGTGGAATTCGATATTGACTCAGATGAATCACAGTGTCTAGGAAGCTGTGGAAAGACATTCACGGTAGATGATATTCAATCTATCTCAAATGATGTCTGCCCCAACTGTGAGGGTGAGCTTGTAAAAGCACCACCAATTCTGAAATTCTCAAAGATACAGTATCTGTATCCTCCGAACTCAGAGGAAATCTTCAACTCTATTGACCCCGCCTGCGTTAACCCTATCACCTATTTAGCGTACCTTACAGGAGTAATGATGCCTAGGAATCTCGCCACTACGGTCAATAGACTTTCACCAACTCATTTTAGTACTCTTGCTACGGTTCCAAGCAAGGTCACCTTCTCACGATCTGACAACTCCAAAATTCAATTGAATACAAATTACCGGCTTGCAGATGGGAAACTGATTCTTTTCGCTACTATATCCGACAGTAGATACACAGACAGGAAGTATGAGGATATTTTCATTCCATCTCTTTCAGCTATTACATTGAATAGGGATATGGTAGAAGGGTTCAAGAAGGGATTGTCCCTCCGACAGATCATTAGGAGTTCAATAATCTCAGACTGGGTTCTTACCCAAAAATACGATATCACGGACATAGAAAATGTCGAGAAGGTCTATGACATGGGTCGGCAGGAGGAATAATAAATGGAAGAAAGGAACCTTCAGCAGGAAATTACCAATGAATTTGCCAATGCCTTTACCAGCCTATCCGCGAGAGTAGAGGTCTTCCAGACCACTCAGGATGAGTTTGTACAGAGCCTAATCCCCAAAATTAAGGAGGTTTTGCCTGATCTCTCAACCAGCGATCTCAAGGTCGCTAGTGCAATCTATGGGATATGTCTAACTGATGAAGCCATCAAGAACTACGAAGCAAAACAATTCGCAGAAGATGTCAAGTATCTCCTTGAGATCATGACTGAAGAGAAGGACAGGAGGGAAGTTGCTGGAAAACCGGATAACTCTGGTTTTAAGACACTTCAGGAAAGGACAAAGGAGGCTATGACGAGAGAGTCTGTATTCATGGCAACCCTTGCTGCCTACTATAAATCAAATAGTATCATTGAGACAGAACTGAACGAGCTTAATAATGATATAGTCCTGCTGAACATCAATGCCCGTGCAGAAATTGCGATTACATCTATACTAATTCGGTCCCATCTACTCCCACTATTCGATCATATCTTTCATCTCTATAACACAATAGATGCAGCAATTGACCTTAGGTTCATCACGGCTCAAATAATATATGGCATAAGGAATCTACTGGGGGAGAATCACGGGAAGGTCAGTATGTTCCAAATCTTCCAAGAAATAAAGGAAAACTACCCTATTGGATATGGTGACGACCTTTATTGGGATTTAGCAATGTCACAGATCTACGTGAAGTACTATGAGCCTCTCAAATCCCTTCTGAAACCAAAAATTGAAGAGGGCATCAAGAGTAAGGAAGAGGCACTTGAGAGCATTCGGGCTCAGATGAATGCAAAGGCTCCAGAGCAGGGTACAGATGAGTCACTTCGATCCAAGGTTGACTCTATGATCTTCGAGACAATCCAGTTTGGCAGGACATTTGACGGTCAGAGGAAAGCTAAACTTTCGCAGTTGATTGAGTCCCTTCTCAAGAGGATGGCCCTCAAAGAGTATGGAGTTCAAGACATTGCAAACAGAGAGCGATATACGGAGTATTTCATGGAAGAATTCTTTCCTGTACTTCTTGAATACCCTCAGTTTCTGCTCCCATTCATCGATATTCGATATTACCGGGATTTCTCGGACAACCCTCTCGGTCATTTTGAGAAGCAGAAGAGTTACATGATGAACCAGTTTTGGTTTAGGATGAGAAAGAATGGGTATAAGACAAAGACAACCTCTATGCCCTATGATATTGCCAATGCATTTGCAGAGGTACTTTATGAGCTCCTTAATGATCCTAAAGTGTTGAGCTTCGAGGTTTAGATTACTTTAGTTTACGAGATCTGACAGGACTTTCTGATTTATCATATCAACTATCGGATCAACTGATTCTGTTCCTCCATCCCATGCTTCCAGCAAGTGTGAGAACTCTTCATCAATCTGGTCTGCTATTTCCAATGTGAATGATCTAATCTCCTGTGTCATATTCAGTGAGGAGGCGACGACGACAATGTTATTTCTTGCTTCAATCAACAGAGTGGAGTCCCCTGTATTTATCTCCTTGACAGCTCCTCCTCCAGAGAAAGATGCCTCTACAAATATCGATCTGACTGCGGTCAGGACTCCAGCCATAAGGTTGGAAAGATGCAACTCCTCCATCTCGAGATCGGCAGTTGCCTTAACACTATAAAGCAACCTCCCATCTACTGTAAGAAAGAGAAAGACTGGCGGGGTGAATGGCATGAGAAATTTTATGCTCTCCTTGTGCATCTCGATAGATTGTAGTGCATTTGTGACATCCTCAGTCTTTTCATTTAATAGCTCAGAGTAAAAATTGATCAACTCATCGAGCTTGAGTTCAATTACAGGGGTCATGTCGGTCTCCTCGCCTAACAGCGGTCTTTTACACTCATCAATATGGAAGAGTATCGTTTCTAGAATATCCTGTGTGTACTCAAGTGATATATTGAGGGAATCCATGACGACTGTCATAGAGAGATTAAGCGCCATCCATCCCATCTTGATTCCTTCTGAATTCTGTCCAAGGAAATGAAATAGATTTGCTGCAGTGGCATATTCGACGTAGTGCATGCACGACGATTGTACCGAGTTCTTCAGGCATTTTTCAACCTCTTCAACTTGTTTTTCGAGAGCGTAATAATCAGCTGCAAGGGTGAAATAGGTCATCGCTTTCCGGTAGTTCTTGATCTCAGCGCTCACATAGGCGATTGACTCATAGAGGAAAGACTGCCCATAAAATGGGTAATCGAACTCGATGATCTCACTGAGAAGAGTAGAAAGCTCTCCTTCGATATTCTCAATACTTTTTGTTCCCCTTGTCACTCTGATGAGATGAGGCAGTAAATAGTAGATATTTGGGATACTGTAGTCATCAATTTGGCGGGGTTCAATATCTACCTTCACCCCAAAATAGAACCCTAAGTAACCCTTGATGACCCATGAGAGATTGTTGAATCCCTGTAGATCCAGATATTCAATAAGATTAAGGTAATGACGGGCTATGATTCTACTTAATTCATACTTGTCCATACCAGAGAAGGCGAGAGCGTCAAGAAGGTTCAGAGATATGTAGAATCTCTCCCTGTTGAGACTAGGTGACAGCAGACTCTCGATTATGGTACCTAATTCATGTAAGTTTCCAGATCCCATGTAGAGGGCGGATAAGTTCTTGCTTATAATAGTGATAATTTCACCGAGCTCACTTTGATCCTCGTATGCGGGGACTTCCTGAATCATACTGGCTTTGAAATAGGTCTGGGGAATAGAACGGAATGGGTCCTCTAGAGCAAAGTTCCTCAGTTTTGGATCAACAGATAATACCGAGGGAAACTTGTATCTGATGTCAAGGATAGTCTCGCGACTCAGTTTTCCAGAGAATTCCAGGAGGTAGCTTATTGATTGGATAATCCAGTAGACCTCTCTTTCTGCCTCAGTGATCATGAAGACGAGATTTCCCTCCTTTTCCCAAAACACCAACTGAAATTCTTTAAAACTAATAGGACCTATATACTCCATATCTTCAGATCGATACTTGGAAAGGAAGGTCATGAGGTCACCAACTGGTCTTATCAATTCTGTGAGAATTGTTGTGTATTCCAACTTGGTTGATGTTGATATCTCATCTAAGCCCAGTGAGAAAATATCGAAGGAAAAGTCATTGTCAACCATCCTGAGATTCGTACCCACAATGGTTCTATCAAGAATTTCCACAAGTTATCTATTTTAAGTGATTTAAATTCTCTCTCTTTCTCATCATAGATATTGACAACACCAAGAACTATTTTTATAGAGGGAGGTCCTTACTCAAGTGTGGCCGATTACGATGTTAACCGTCTACTCCTCAGACTCCAATCACTGACTGACAGCATGGCTGAGATGATTGAGGTTGCGATGGAAGATGACCAGATCTCAGACGAGGAGAAGGAACTGCTCCTAAATGTAAATAGTAACATTGAGAAGTACGCCAAACGAGTTATTGAATCGATTGAGGATGGGGTCATTGAAGAAAGTGAGGTTCAGGGTTTGAAGGAGTTTGAACAAGTCATAAAGAAGGAAGCCGAAGCTATCGCTAAACGCGATCAAGTTGTAACCAATGACGAACTAGTCCTCCTCGAAAAGGTCATCTCGATATTAGATTCAGACTGGTAGGTTCTCATGACAACAATTCTTGTTCTATGCGAACACCAACAACCTCATAATATTTTCACTGAGTTAAATGAGTTCTATGATATAGAGATTGTTAACTCTGTCGAGGAGGTGTTCGATAGGATCTCAAAGCGGGACATCTCGCTGACATTTGTTCCGTATTCTATCTTCAGAAAAGACCCATATCTTAATCGGGGGTTCAACATTTACCAACATCCAAGTTTGGTCTACGCAGAAACCAAGGACATAGATACACCCCTCTCTGTGATAGTTCTTGAATTTTTCAATAAGATGTCATTAAGTTATGCCATCGAGGAGCGAATCAGATCATGGTTCTTTGAGAAATCTGTTCGCTCAATTAATTTTGATGACAACTTCCTAGACCTTGTGATAGAGGGAAAGTTACTGGAGTGTGTTAGTCACGATTTTGGGAATGCATTGACCTTAATACTTGGGTTCTCTGATACACTTCTTGACAAGATTGAGACAGATGATGAGGACAGGATATATATGGAGAATGTTATGGAAGCAATTGACGATGCGTACAATCTCGTGAGGCGTCTTATTTCATTCAAGAACCTGAAGTCCTTGTCCTCTAATTCCGAGGTCACATTACTTGAATTTCTCGAAGTTGGGAAGAAAATATGGATGAAATTTGTGGAGAAAAAGTACGTGATCAATACCATCTTCCAAGTTCCTCCCAATGTAAAACTTAGTACGGATACTCGGATTATCGAGTACGGACTATTTCATCTCCTACTTAAGCTGAAAACGTTTGACACGGAGAGTATCTCAATCGCAGTGTACCCAATCGATTACCAAGGGAGCAATCACTGGAAATTTGACCTCCTCGCAGTCATCCAGAAGAATCCGCTTGAGGACGTGCTAATTTCTGCTGAGCTTTTTTCTGAAGAGATAAAGATTTTCAGAAGAATCGACAAGTCAGCTGTAATCGAGATAATCAGGGATAAAAAGAATTCTAGGATATTCATCTCTTTCATGGTGGAAGAATTGATCCCGCAAAAAGATCTGGCATCCCTGATTAACTATATCCCTAAGCACATCATTGTCGTAGATTCGGAGAAGGAGATTAGAGAAACCCTCACCCGATACTTCAACAAACTTGGGTTCAATACAAGTACCTCGTCAGACCCGGTTGCAGCTCTCGACCTTATTAAAAAGCACCCTACTGATATTGATGCGGTTCTTCTTGATCTTAATATGGAACATATGGATCTATTCCATTTTCAGAAGGAAGTCAGAAAACTTAATTCGCAGATAAGATTGGTGGCCATCTCTGGGTACAACAAGCTACACTGCATTGATCTTGGACTGCTTCCGAAGGATATGGAATTCATTCAGAAGCCAATTGATTTCAAAACTCTGCAATTTCGATTTTACAATTGAAGGATTGATTCATCTTCTCGATTAGAATTCTTTCTTGATGTAAATTCGGAGTGGTACCCTCTGCGAGATGTTTAATCATTTCATATGTCTCCTCGACAAAGCGTTGGAAGGATAGTCTGTTGTAGATCGAACGCTGATTGCTGATAATTACGTATGAAATATTGTCCTCTTTCCAGATCAGGACAGTTCCCTTTTCGTGATTTATCGTCTCGATTCTCCCCGAGGTTTCAAGTACTACCTCAAAGAAATCTTGAAGGGCTATTACGAAGTTGCCAATTTGAGTACCCATTATGGGATTCACCTCGTCGTTTATCACCGAAAAGATTGTGGTCCCGTTCTTCACAATCGCTAGGTGACTGACTGAAGCCACTTCTTCCCTAACCAAGTCGAAAACAACGGGGGAGAATTTGATTACTTCCGTAAGGTCTAGTTCTAATAAATCATTGACATACATTATTGTTTTCTGTTCTATGTCCTCATCCTCTCCATCTTTCAGGTCATTCATGATCTCTAAGAGCTTCATGAACTCATACCTGAGTGATTTTGGGAGAGTCCCCCTGTTGCGTATATAGACAGCTCTCTGGATTTCCATTATCACCCTCTTCAAAACAGCGTAGTCTCCAGCCAGGATGTTCGTATAGGCAATGAGAAGTTTGGTGTAAATTTTAAGATTCTCTATCGAGTACTGACTTGCAAACATCTCAATATCTGAGAGGGTCGACCTAGCATCAAACAGTAGCTCGAAATTATAATTTGAGGAGAAGGATTGAATATAACGCTTAGCTATCTCTATCAGGCTAATGATTACTTCATTTACTTTAGCTGTAATCTGGGAAGGATCTTTGTTCCCGATATCCCCACTCAATAGTGTTGAAACCATCTCCCTGCTATTCGAATAGACTTTCTGCCTAAGGAATTGTGTGATCTTTATGAGCTCTTCGAACTCCTTCCGAGTCCGATGCTCCTCCAGATAAAGGATGTATTGCGAATTGATGACGTCTATGAGCTCTTTTTTCTTCCACGGCTTTATCAGGTATTTGTGAACAGATGTCTCATTGATTGATACCAAAGCTGTATTCAGGGACCGATCCGAGGTTAGTACAATCCTTCTTACGTCGGGATACTTAACATATACCTCTGAGAGGATATCGGTTCCTTTCTCCCCATTTGCAAGATTTTGGTCGGTCACAATAATGTGGATCTCACCTGTCTCCAATATCCTCATCGCTTCATCGTAACTCCCTGCTTGATAGAAATTAACAACTCCTTTCGTCTGAATATTGATAAGTCTTAGAATGGAGTTTTCATCATCTACGAAGAGAACATTGGGTATTGGACTAACCATTTATCTAGTAGTCTAAGGCTCATTGGTTATAAGGATTCTGAATAAATTCATTAGTTAGACATCTGACTTAATTGATCCACACGTGATAACATCAGCTCAATAATATCCTTTGAATGAGTCCAGACTCCGGAGTAAATCTCTCCTGTTTCCCTGAAGAACATGAAAGCTTGTGGGTTTTCGTCATTCTCGAGAATGAAGAATTTATACTGACTGATCTGTGCATCTACTGGGATCTCATCGACGATCTTAATGTTATCGGGAGAATCAAGTTCACCAAACTTGTCCTCGGAGTAGAAAACTATCTCATGTGTAATTCTATCCATGCTGTTAAAGAAATCAATCAAATCATCAAAGTACTTCGAGAGTCCTAGTCCGATGTGGAGTTTACATCCTTGCTGAATTCGTGCCGCAGTCCGTACGAATGATTCAAGTAGATGTTGCAGATGGTCAATTCTTAGGGTCAGGAATATAGTATCCGTCTGGTTAATTATGTGATTGGTCTCTGCAAGGGAAGGTATACCCTTCTCGGTATATAGTTCTAAGAAGCTCCTCCACATGATCTTTATCTGGGGTTTCTGGGCTACAATGTAGTCTGAGTCCTCGATACGTTGCACCTCGGCTACAAGCATATCAGTTATCTGGTACTCAACAAATGAGAGGATCTGCCCAAGAACACCCATCCTGCCCATTGCTCGTATCTCTTTCTCCACCATTTGCCTTATTTTTGGTTCGATAGCCACGAAGAAATCATAGTCGAGTTCACGCGTGATTTTTGCGTAGAGCTCTTCCCGGAGGAAGTATTTGTGATTGAAAAGTGAAGTCTCCGATCTGTAAGAATCGAGCACATCCATATTAACCTGAACAACTAATGCCCACCATGATATTCCACCCTTGGTATGCATGTTTCTGTAGTAGATCGGACGGATCCAAAAGATTGAGTCTTCGTCTTGTATAAGCAGTCCCTTGGATGTGGTCCCCAAACTCGCATGGATGAGTTCCACAGAGTTCTTCCAGATATCGATGCTCACTGGTGCTACCTTCCGATTGTCTCTAGACTCTACATTAACCAACCAGCTCTCTTGGGTAACTATTCCAATTGTGTCCATGTACTGATACCTATCGAAATAGGTTCCCATGGCCATGTTAATCTCTGCCAACCCGAAAGGATTGGTTGGTAATTTGGCACCAAGAGTTAGATGAAGACGCTTGACAAGAGGTTGTAATATGGTTGGATCACCAAAACTATTCCACACAAGGTCCTTGTAATTCTCTATTTGTAGAAGGATATCGTCTAACAATTTGTCAACACCCGATGTACTCATGGAGTTCGCTACTCTTAGAGCTATTAGCAGATCACCTTTCCTTGCATAACTAATTGTGGATTCAGAGAGAACCTCCCTCTGTATAAGTTCACCAGTCGTTTCTTCTCCTAACATATCTTGGGCTGATATCCTTCCTGCCTTGAGAACGGTATCTGATGAGTTATTAGACTTGTCTTGACTGAGATGAAGCACTGGCACGCTACTTGCAATAATGAAAAGTTCCTTCACATCAGAGTGCATTCTCAAAATCTCCATAATTTTTTGTTTCTTAAACCCTGTGAAAATCCATTCTAACTCTCTGCATTTTCAGCTTCTTCCTGCTTTCGTTTTGCCTTAGCCTCTTCACGTAGTTGTTTCCGAATTCTATCAGCTTCTTTCTGCAGGTACTTGATCCTCTTTTTATCCCACTGGTAGATCGTCTCGGAGATAGTGTCCATGATAGTCTTGTAGAGTGGTTCATGGGTCTCTACAATCCACTCTTCCTCATTCTTTAGACGCTTCTTGAACTCATCAATTCCAGCTAGAGCATTAACTATCTCTTTGGTTAATACCTCTCTGTCTTTAGATGTAATCTGTACTTTGTCCGTCTCCTCGAAGGCTACGATGAATGTTATTTGAAACGGTTGATTGGACGCAGGCATGTAGATTGACCATGTACGATCCGCGTATGATATCTTCATCACACTCTCACCATCCTCCTTCTTGGTATTGGTGAGTAAACTCAGGATATGTGTAAGATTCAGAAGGGTAGAACTTACCGTCTCATTCTCCATGGATCGCTCGTCCGGACGATTCTCAAATGACTTCCAAACCGGCATACCGACGGGCCTTCCATCAATTGTTCTCATGACACACATAAATACAGGGGCACTTGGAAGTCTTAGCCAGACTGAGGAAGATGAATTTAGCAGCTGATTCTTATCGAATTCGGCGTCCATTACCACTTTCAGAATTTTCTAGATATTTATAATTATACCTATGGCACAGCTCTATCTCAAGGATTTGACACGTTCTAGTTGTTTGTCTATCAGATTTTGAACCTCTTCAGCCTTCTTCTCTAGGATGGTAATGATCGTGCTGTTGTCAAAATCGACCAGGGGGAGAAAACACTTGTCACATTCAAAGTCAAGCTCCATTGCTTCCTGGAAGGTCTTCCTGAAACAGTCTTTAGAGCTGCAGTGGAAGAACATGTTCTCCCGTTCGTATTGAAGCCTTTCAAGGATCTTAAAGTGGACTGCTCTCTGTTTCTTGATGACCACTGACGTGATTTTTTCAGGTTCTAATTTCCAGAAATAGATAAACCATCCCGTCTGTTTATCCCTCACTTTTCTGAACGATGCAATTTCAAGATCCAAGAGTTTGTAGAGGGCTTTACGAACCTCATCTAATTTCACATCTAGTTGATCAGCTATCATCTCGTCTGTAACTTCCTCCTTCTCGTTGAAGAGGAGGATCGCGACCTTCTTTACTTCTGGTCCTGCAACGTCCTCAACCATATCTATAAGCGTTTGACGCTCTGCCTCACTGACGACCACGATTGATAACCTTTCCAGAGGCGATAGAAATATCTATCCCTCAATAAAATATACTCGGAACATTATAAAATCGTTTTCGTAATGACCTTAAAGATTGATTTGGAACTCCTCCGATCGGATGGGAAGATAGAGAATTCGGTGATACGGGTCACTGTTGTGATACTATTTATTTCCTTAAAAGAAAGTAGTATTTAGTGGGGGGAGGGTAGTCGGGCACAAATGTACCCGACAAATATAGTTACTCACCTGAATTAATAAGAATTTCCTTTTATCCTAGGTTAAATTATCAAATCTTGAGTTTTCTTCTTCTCACAACGACGAGTGTACCGAAAATGCTGAACAATGCTACGGGGAATTCGAAGCCAGGAAGAGGATTCTCAAGGGTCGGTGGTCCAGTTACATTTCCATCAGATGATGTGGTATTCCCATCTGGATCTGAAGTAACAGTTACTACAGAGGAACTATTCGTGTCCGAACCGTCTGAGGTTGAGCTCTCCGAAGAATTTCCTCCAGTTGAACCTGTCCCAAATGTGGCATTGACAAACCAGATATAGGTAAATTCGTAGGTGAATCCGTATTCTGATTTGATAAATACATTAACATCATGCTCTCCATTCTGGGTGAATTGCACTGTAAAGATGTTATAGTATGTCGACAGAGGTGAGAACGATCTTCCAAGGTCATAGAATGAGATCTTGGATCCGTCCGGTTGGGTTATGTCGATGGTTATGTCAACTATCTGGTAGAACGAATAGTTGCTGTAAACCTCTAGATTGAAGTCGACCATTTCGTGCTCTATTACAGACCCGTTGGTTGGATCGATTGTTCCATTCAGGTAACCTGCGTAGACATCAACACGATTCGGATATGAGACATCGCTCTGAGAGTATTCATACGCAGACCCGTAATTGTCATAAATCACTAGGGACGCCACGTCAATCCTGACTACATCCAAGTATGTATACGGACCCAGGTTTATGGTTGCTTTATAGATTCCTGGGCTCTGGTAGTTTCCATAGAATGTCTCATTCCACGTGTTGTTATTCACATCAGTGAAAGATGTAATAAGGTTAAAACTGCTAAAATCAGTAGCACTCGTCTCAACGATGAAATCAACAGATGTCCCAACTTTTGCTACCGAATTCGAGAAGTAAGCTCTATCCAATAATGGAGAGCCAGTTCTGAAAAGAGTAATTTGAGGGGAAGTGTAATTTTCGACATCGTAGAAATACATCCCTGCCCAAGCAATATCAGAAATGGACACAGAGCTAATGGTTAGAACTGATCCATTTCCGAATGAGATGTAGTCCTCGACCCTGAAGCTGTAGCTCAGTTCTGTGTCATTCACCACCTCCAAGCCTATGGACAATGTGGTCATATAACTTCCACTTGCAGATTCAATTCTGGCCTCCATACTACCTGTTCGTGGTGGAAGTGTGTTGTTAAGGTAGATCGATCCATAGACATAATTCCCTGTTTCGTTTACATTATTGTATCCTGTTACAGAAATGGAGATGGGTTGTTTTTCGATGAGCTCGAAACTGACAACTGGTTCCGTGTCAAGTGTGGAATCTACATTTCCTATATTATCTATGACATAAATTGAAGTAAGTGTATAGGTTCCAAGATTCTTAGAGGCATCCACCCATATGCTTGCTCTCGCTTCGCTGCTACTGGTGTTGTAGAAATACGCATCAATTCTGCCTCCTGCAGCGTTGTCAAACCTTAACCAAGCATAGTTAAGACCTGATCCTGTTTCGAGGAACGTCATGTCCATTACATTGTAACGTCCTCGCTGCATGGTGCCCACAGTCGTAAGTGAGAGTATCTGCGGAGCATCTGTATCAGGGGTTGTACCTACAATGTCTAAGGCCATAATGTAGTCGGAGGCATTGTAGTAAGTCCTCCCGTTTCCTGCCTTGTCGAAGAGGTAAATATTAGCTATTGAATGCCTACCCGCGAATTCATAAGGAGATACTGTATAATATGCCAGATACTGCACACTTCCATCAGCGTAGGTCTGATTCATCGTGAAACTAAGGTAGAAGGAACTCTGCCATACTGTTCCGTTAAGCCAGCTGAGGGAGAATCCCTGATATGATTCGGGATTCGCATCAAGGAGAATAATCTGGAACTTAATGGTATCTCCTGCATAGAAAGTTGTCCCATTGACATCAAACGATACAAGGGTCGGTGGGCTACTGTCAAAGTTCGTACCCGAAACAGTGAATGACGGACTGGTGAAGTCAGTGTTATTGTAGAAGTATTCACCGTCATAGTTTGCCAGAGATAGATAAACTGTATTGAAGAAAAATTCTCCAGAAGGCCAGTAATCTTGGATTACAAACTCGAATTGGGCAGTCGAGTTGGCATATATCCAGTCGATGTAATCAAAATATCCCGAGGTTTGATTCTTATAGTACAACGCTACACTAACGTAACCCAATGTATCATTTATGGTTAAGTCTACAGATCCAGTTATAACATCCCCTGGAACTCCAGAAGTTTGGTCTATATTGATAGCATTTATCTGAGAAGGGCCAGTTCCACTGTAAATTACTCCAGTTGAGCTATTTACAGAAAGTACAAGTAGTACTGTTAGGACTAGACCTAAACCTGCCTTGTTCATATTATATACAAGGTATTCAATCTTCTATATAAAGTCTTAAGAATAAAACTAACCTAGGGATATTTCAATAATATTTGTCAGTGTTCTTTACGGAATATTGTCTGTATTCTGGATTTACAGGTATTTTATGACAGGTCACGTTTTTACAGATCAACTGGTCTTCCAGTATTGGCACTCTCTATGGCGCTATTACAGAGTCTAACTGCATTAAGACCAACTTCCGGGCCAGCTTCGAACGGTCTATTCTCTCGAGAGTTCATCAGAAAATGCCTGATTTCCTCTGTTAGTGGTTCCTTAAAGGGAAGGGTCTGTGTAAAGGTCCCATTATCAACGAGCCGTCGGTCAAAGTCAATATACTTACTGTGAAAAAGAATCTCTGATGGCTTAAGAAAATCAAGCGAGACAACACCATTTGTTCCCTGAACAGCACAGGTTCTAGACTTTTCTTGGTGTGGGTGCATCCATGATTCTTCCGCTATTCCGATAAATTCGGAATCGTGGTACTCAACCTTGATGAATGCATGATCTTCAGTTGGACCAACAATCTTGGAGGAGATTGCTTCTACACTCTTGGGTTTGTCCAGTCCTACAAGGTAACCAAACAGGTCTAGATCGTGGATGGCGAGAGAGAATACAACTCCATTATCCTTTCTGGGGACTCCATATGCAGTTCTTCTAATATCAGCCACAAGGGGTTTTCCGATCTGCCCAGATTTGATGAGATCTTTGGCCTTCTTAACCGCGGAGTGAAACCTGAAGATATGACCGACCATTATGTCACTCTCTGGATTGGTTGCCATGTCTATTAACTTGAGCGCGTCTTCTTCCTTATCTGTGAATGGCTTTTCGATGAAGGTCTTAACCCCTGTCTCGACGAAATGCTTGGCCACTTTGAAGTGTAGGTTTGCCGGAACAACGATGTCAACTGCATCCAGATCCAACCGACTCATATCCTCAATACTTTCAATTGGTGTGGCATTGTGGAATTTACTCATGCGTTCCAGCTGGTTCTTGTCGATGTCGAAGAAGTAGAGCTCCTCTATTTCTCCTTCTGATTTGAAGTTCCCCAGAACTCTTGCATGGTTCTTCCCCCAGTGACCCAGACCTATCAGCCCGACTTTCATATCTACATTACGAAGGATCTAAGTAATATGGGTTTCTACATGTTTGGAGTAATTTCACCTCAATAAGCTCATATTAAATAATCCTATCTGAATTAAGAATTGTTGACGAAAGTATCTGTTCTAAGCCTTTACCCTGACAAGGCTACACGCGTAAAATATGAGGTCAAATCACTGAGAAAGGCAGGATATCACGTTGAGGTTCGGAAGCCGTTTATTAGCTCTACACCGATACGCCCCTTGAGTCTCCTCATGAGGTATCTCACTCTATTTGTTCAGGGATTAATTGCAAGAGGATCGATATTGCACTACTCAAACATTCCTGATTTTCCCGCCCTAGCTCTACTATTCAGAAGGAAGAAGATAGTTTACGATGTGCGAACCGGTTTCGCAACGAATATGTACTTCTACAGCAGATCCATCCTCATTTGGAAAATAGCAATCGGAATTGAAAAGCTCCTGTACAGGAAGGCTACGGTCACGGTGGTTGCCAACAGGTACTTGGGGGAACGAGCAAAGGCTTTGGGGGCCAAACACGTGGTTGTAGTGCCTAATTACCCACAGAAATCTCTGACTGTTAAGATTGAAAGTGATGATGTAAGAAGGTCAGTAGGAGTCAAACCAGAGGACAAGGTCTTCCTCATAGTTTCTGTCCTCACGCGGCTGAAACCATTTGAGACTCTCTTCCTCAAGTTCAAGGAGGTTGAGAAAGCAGTCCCCAATTCCAAACTCTGGGTTATTGGAGACGGTGCAGATCGCAAAAGGTTGGAGAGGAGGGCTGCGAAAATATCTCCGAACATCATGTTTCTGGGCTACAAACAGATTGAAGAATTAGGGTCATATATCAACGCTTCAGATGTCTGTCTTGCTATCTATGGAAATCCAGATCCAAGGTTTCAGCAATTCTATTCACAAGAAAGTGTTTGGAAAACGGGTGAGTACGCTCTGTTCGAGAAGCCAATAGTTGCACTTAACATGATGCCAGATCCTGGAATTATATCTGCAACAGAGGACGACCTTGGCTCTAAGATGATAGAGGCACTCAGCAGTGATGCACCACTTCTTGAAAAGCGCACCTGGGATGATAGTGAGAAGATTCTATTGGACCTGTACAAGTCACTAGAGTCCTGAAGTCTCGGTATTCTCCCCTCGGCGATCTGGTGGGTATAGTCTTTCGGTGGTGTTCCTTTCCCTCAATCCAAGCTTCAGACAATGATCCTTCGCCCTGAGCATCGCTGTGAGAAGAACATGCATATCTCCAAATTCGTACACTCCTTTGAGATCTGCGTATATATCGAAACTGATACCCTTCTCCTCCTGAAATAGGGTGACTCGTATATCATACTTCCTCAGTACAACTACCCTCTCTCCTTCTGGACTGCTGAAATCTGCCTCAAATTTGTAGTTCTCCTCGTGGAAGAAGTCAAGAACTTTCTCCATTCTCTCTTTGACTTCACTCATAGATAGACTCCCTCACATCCCTTGAAAAATACAAGCCTACAGACTCGAACTGAAACCGAAACTCAAGGTCTAAATAATCCCAAACATCTTTGTGGTTGTTGAACCCCTCTGATCTGTCGATAATCATTCCTACGCTTAATGAATCCCAGAATATCGGGCGGCTATGTGAGACAATCGCCTCATTATATGAAGGTATAGAGATCATTGTAGCCGACGATGGATCGACAGACGGAACATCTGAGATAGTTCAGGAGCTAAATCGATCCAATCCTTCCATCAGACTTCTGGATAGGAAGAATGAGGACATTCACGGGTTGACCATCTCCATAGCCGATGCTCTGAAACTAGTAAAACGACCATATTTTATGGTAATTGATGGAGATTTCCAGCATCCACCTGAATCTATAGCTGATGCCATCAAGTGCTTTGGTCAAGAGGTTGATCTTGTCATTGGTCGACGTGATCACGTTGAGGAGTGGCCTTTCACACGGAAACTGATATCATGGGGAGCACAGACACTTGGATGGTGGGCGCTCTTTATCAGAAGAAGACAGAGACCCTCAGATCTTATGTCAGGATTCTTCGGAGGCAAGGTAGATCTGATTATGGATCTCATTGAGAATAATAATCTCTTGAGCGCCACTGGTTACAAGTTCCTCTTCGATATACTCAAGGCATTCCCTAGGGATGGGACAATCTGTGAGTTTGGTTATACCTTTAGAAACCGAGAATATGGGACATCAAAGATTGGAAAGAAGCAGATGATTGCATTCCTCAGGTCACTGTTCTAGGAGACAGCGTACTTCTTGGCGGTCTGAATATACAATGCTCTTTCAAGGAGATTGCATGCATGATCTCCAACTCTTTCAATCGATCTTAAACCGAATAGGGCTGAATTTTGTGTGAGGTTATTGACGAGTACCTTGTCACTTTGTTCTATTTCCCTGACCCCATCTTGATAGAGGTTGTCGAGAATTGTATCATTGGCTCGTGCTTCTTCCAATAACTTCTCGATGTCAGAACTCAGGGTGCCGAAGTAGATCATCTCAAACTGTTTTAGAAGACGAATTATAGCCTTAGATCCTTCATACAGTCTATTGAAGAAATTGAGTAGTGTCGCCTTGTCCATCTCACCTGACTGGAAGGCTATGACGAAGTTGACAAAATGCTCGAATGTGTGCAGAGAATCTCTGGATATACGTTCTAGGTCATAGATTATTCTGAAGGTACTGAGTGTCAATCTCAAATCTTTGCCAACAGGTGCTTGAAGAGAGAGAATTTTCATCACGATATCTTCGGTCATGTCCCCTTGGATCCTGAGTTCCATATCCCTCCTCTTTACTCCTTCCAGAACCTCCTCAATATTGAGTGTGTTTAGTTCTTCCCCACTGAAAGAGAACAATTGTGATACCGAGTTGATATTGTGTTCTGACATAGTGAGCATGTGTCTGATCCGTGTCCTCAGCTCATCCAGTTGTTGTGTTAAGCTAACTCTAAGTGTCACTTCCTCTCCTCCTATCCAAACCTACCCGAGATATAGTTCTCGGTTAACTCGTATACTGGCTTCTCGAAGATATTCTCCGTCTTGTCGTATTCGACCACAACTCCGTTGTACATAAAAATTGAGTAGTCTGAAATGCGGGCGGCTTGCTGCATGTTGTGGGTGACTATTACAACCGTGAAGTCCTCTTTCAGCTTTAGTAGTAGATCTTCGATTTGATAGGTAGATTTTGGATCAAGAGCAGAAGCAGGCTCGTCTGCGAGTATTATCTGGGGTCTAACTGCGATGGTTCTTGCAATGCATAACCGTTGCTGTTGCCCACCTGACAAACCGTACGCGTGGTCATCCAGTCTCCCCTCAATCTCCTCGAATAGACCTACCGATTGCAAAGAACTCTCAACTATCCTGTCCAATTGTTCCTTCTTCTTAATTCCATGTAGCTTAGGTCCGAAGGCGATGTTCTCATATATCGACCTAGGAAATGGTTGTGGCTTCTGGAAGACCATTCCAACTTGGGTTCTCAGTCTCATCTTGTTTACTTTTGGAGAGTAGATGTTCTCACCTTCTATGAGGATTTCACCCTGAGTTCTTATCTTAGCCATTTCTTCATTCATCCTGTTTATCGACCTAAGGAGTGTTGACTTACCACAACCTGACGGGCCAATAATAGCTACTATCTTGTTCTTAGGTATTTTCAAGTCTATGTTGTAGAGGGTCCATGGCTTCTCCTCATAAGCAATATGGAAATTCCTGAATTCTACTTCAGTCTCCTTATCTGAGAAGTTGGGAAATTGGTTCTCGAATCCCTTTGATCTGTGTTCCTCTCTAATCTTTAGGTATTTCCGGTAGAATTCTTCCGGTGTGTTGAATTCTTTGATTTCTGTCTTCTGTTTACTCATTTTGTTCACCTATATTTCTCCGTTGTAGGCATATCGCCTTCTGATGATCGTCCTTACAAAATATCCCGCAACTGTTAGAGTGAGGACAAAGAGCATGAGTACGACCGAGGCTGCAACTGCCCAATCGGATCCTACCTTCTCTCCATTCACCCTTGTCGTCGTATACAACAATCGGTAGTAAATCTCATAGGGCAGTACTCGGATAGCTTGGTGTGTAAGGTTAGTGGGTATCGGTGTGGCGGGAGGTGTGAAAGTAGCTGCTGTAAAGAGCAATGGTGCAGTCTCTCCTGAAACTCTTGCAGATCCTAGTAAATACCCAGTGAAGATGTTTGGTAATGCATAGGGGAATTTATGTTTCCAGAACGCTTCCCATCGTGTAGCCCCCAGAGCTATTGCAGATGACATGTGATGTGAGGGGATGTTGTTCAAGGCCTCAATGGTGTTGGTCGTAATGATTGGTATCATCATAATCGAAAGCGCTATTGATCCGGGGAGGATTCCGGCACCCATGTTAAGACCCACGCTGAATAGTGCATAGACAAACAGCCCCACTACGATTGAGGGGATTGCATTGATGTTTATTATCGACTGGCGTATCCAGATGGTGAGTCTCCCTTCTGGTGCAAATTCTGAGAGATAAATACCAGTTATTGTCGCTACTGGGAAGGAGATGGCTGCGGACATGGTAACGATAGAGATAGTTCCCGTGATGGCTGTGAACAACCCTATCAGTCCCAGTCTGACAAATGTGTTTTTGGGATCACCCCTTAATGTGACATTGATTCGATACATGGATGATGTCTCACCTGGGGCAAAAAAATAGTCCATACCAGAGATCAGGAACCTCCCAATTGATACGTAAACTGCAAGTATGAAACTCAACAGGATAGTTCCAAGCAATACTCCGATAATGATGTTGGCCAATTTCCTTCTCTTCGACATCTTGGCAATCTGCATTTCGGTTAACTCAAGCTCTTGCATAAACCTCTGAGCCATTGATCCGAGCCCATCTCCAATGTAATTGAATGGTTTGAGTAGGACGTCTACAAATCTGAACACTGCTTTATTCTCACTTGTTATCAGAGAAGCGAGGTATACAACTATGGCAGTTATTGACAAGAGCAAGAGCCCAAGGACGAAGAGGGCTGCTTGGAGTGAGGATCCTTCAGATGCTTCTCCCCAGTACCCACTGATGACCGAGGTCATGGTCATGCCATTTACTAGAAGATCTAGTTTCAATACTGGTGCATTTCCCAGAACCATGAGGACGACCATGGTCTCACCAATCGCCCTTCCGAATCCTAGAAGGATGCTGGCAAAGATCGTCTTTTTGGAGTGTGGGTAGACAACTGTCTTGAAAATCTCCCATTTTGTTGCTCCAAATGCCTTTGCTGAATTTCGCAGCATCAAAGGTGTGGACCTCATAGCATCAAGTGAGATTGATGCGATTATTGGGGTCGTCATAAAAGCTAAAGCAACAGCAGCAGCGAGATATGTACCCTTTGGAATTACCTCAACTTTGTATCCAAAGAAAAGCATAATGCCTCGGATCCATTCCTGAGTGAAGAATTCTGAAAACCAACTAAAGAAATATGTGAATGCGATCATTCCAAAGATCACCGACGGGACGGAAGCGACGAATTCAACTGCAGGTTGGATTTTTCTAGCTATGCTTTCTCGGGTATATTCACTCAGAAATATGGCCAGACCTACGCCCCAAATTATAGATAGAATGAGGGCAGGGATACCCACCATAAATGTACCTGCTATCGCCGCGAGAGCTCCATACTCACCGTCCTCGAAATGATCCTCTGGAAACCATTTGTTCTCTGTCACCATCTGAAGCAACCTGTCTGGATAGGCGAACATGGGACTTCCAAACCACACCATTATGGATATAACCGCTACTAGAATTATGATTGTCGAAACGGAGATAATCTGTAGTACCAATATTATCAATTTGTAGAAATTTTCCCTCTTTTGAAGTTGACTGGTCGCAGGATTTACTATAAAATCATTGACCTTCAGATTATCTACTTCTGTCTGTATCATCTCTATATTGACAGAGCAAGTCTTTTGTCAAAAGCAGATACTAATGAAATTCAGAGTTTCATTTACTGCTCTGAAACTCCGAGTTTTATGGATCGATTAGATTTCCTCTGTTTAGAAGGAATTCTGGGTCAAGGATCTCTTTCATCCGGTGTATTTCCCACATCCCCTTCTTTCCAATCATGATTTCTAAGGCTGGACTTCCTCCAAAACGTTTTTTCCCCAGACCATGCTCTGCAGCTATTGTTCCCTTCCATCCTACGATTTCATTCATCATCTTCACCATTAGTCGCTTGGCAATCTCCTTCTCATTATCATTGCGTGGTAGAAGGTTGAGGTGAACATGGGCATCACCTGCATGTGCCCACATGGCATAACCCGGCTTTCCATCTAGGGGATGTAATTTTGATATTTCAGTTTCGAATTCTTCACCTATTTCTCGACCAAGATCAAATATTTCCTGTGTCATTGAGATTGGCGCTGCGTAGTCCGTTCCTAACTTGGGCATCCCATTTCGCCTTGCCATGGCATTCACCGTCTCGGGAACCAGATGCCTTAACTGCTTGTGGCGCTCAATCTCTTTATGTGTCATCGCAACCGAGCTATCTTCTAGGTTCAGTTCCTCAAATTTCGTTGCCCAAAATTCCAGAGCTGCTTCCATCTCGGTCTCATCATTGGCTTCCTGCTCAAGAATGATAGTCACGGTATCCCCCTCATCTCCCCTCATGATACGCGTGGCCCGCTCATCGAGGTACTCCACGGAAAGGGGTATGGGGAACTCCTGTCTTCGGCGTTGCTCCTGAGCTATTTGTATGAGTCGAACAGCTGAGGAGGTGTCAGGGCAATAGACCATGATGTTTAGAATCGTAGATGGAGGTCTAATCAGTTTTAGGGTGATGCTGGTAGTAATTCCGAAAATGCCGTCAGTTCCGATGAACAGGTCTATCGCTTTTGAATCATCCGTAATCACCGGTCCCGCTACATTCTTTGTCGTTTGTGGTTGTGGATATGTTGGTCTGGGGATTTTATAGCTAGATATTTCTATTAGGTCTTCTGTGACACCCTGATCCTCTTGTGAGAGCTGAACCACCTGACCATCAGGCAGGACAATCACTGCAGAATGTACCCATTCTCTGGTTGGACCGTACCTAAAGCTCCTTGATCCCGAGGCGTTCGTTGCGAAATTTCCTCCAATAAACGCTGATCTCTCCGTAGGGTCTGGTGGGTAAAACCACCCCAGCTCACGGACTAGGTTCTGTATTGACTTCACCGTTATAGATACTGGTACCGTCAGCAGAGCGTTCTCTTCATCGACCTTCTGGAGAATATAGCTGTATTTCTTCCCACTCTCTGGATCCGTCCAGAATATTCCTCCTTCAACATTTCTCATCTCATCTGTAGCCACTATCCAACCAGATAATGGTACTCTTCCTGCTGCAATACCCGTCCCACCACCTGAGATAGTTATCTGCTTCCCCAATTCTCTTGCCTTTAGCACAATTTCTTGAACCTCAGAAGTGCTCTCAGGGAACAGTATCTCCTCGACATCGTTTGATGTCAAGAGGTTTGACTCATCAGTGAGATAATTGGGAAATACCTCTGCGACATTTGAGAACCTTTTCACTGGTTATTCTATTGTCCGTCGATAATAAATCTCGCCTTGCCTACATATTCTTTGCCAACTAGATGCTAGATGATTTCAACACTAACTTCGGACATTGAATATTGATAACTGCGTTTTAGTTTCTACCTAAATTATCAGGTTTAAGAACAAGGTAATGGATACTACACTGTGGTTACAAACCTAATCCTAATTAGGCATGGACAGGGCAAACACCAGACAGACAACTTTGTCGGAGGGTGGACGGACACTGTATTGACCGACTTGGGTGAGCTCCAGGCTCAGTACGTCGCCCATCGACTAGGAAAGATCATCGAAGGGACAATCGCGATCATCTCCAGCGATATCAAGCGAGCAGCTCAGACTGCGGAGTTCATCTCACGAGAGCTACTTGTTGATATTGAGTACGATGAACTCCTTCGGGAGATCAACCAAGGTGTTGCCGATGGATTAAACCGTGACAAGATCCTTGAGATCAAGGCACCTAAGACACAACCAATCCTTGACTGGAGACCCTATGAGAACGCAGAGACTTGGCGAGAGTTCGACCGAAGGATTCAGAAATTTATGGCCAAACTTGACAAGCGGGAGGAGAACTCCCTTGTTCTGGTAGCCCATTCCCAGACTATAGTGTCGATAATACACAACTGGATGGGTCTTACAGATGACCAGAAGTCAATCACTGACATAAGAATTGACAACTGCAGTCTGACAATTCTATCCAGACTTGATGATGGTACTAACTTTATACGAACCATCAACGATATCAGTCATTTCAATACTGAAGACACTCTACTGTCCCGAGAACATGTTATACTGACTTCACGATTTCGTTGAGTTTCTTTAGAAGTTCACTGGTGTCAATTTTTGTGATCCCATCTTCCCTGTTAAACACTTGTTCTCCACCGACATAGACTGATTTCAGAACGGTAGATATAGTCGTGGAGAGCGTGAGATTCTCCAAGAAATACTTGTCAATCCCACCTCCGAAGTTGAGATGATCTGGATCTATGACTATGAAATCTGCATAGTATCCCTCATCGAGCACTCCGACCTTTAGATTCAGGGCTATCCCACCATTGACCGTCGCCATCTTGTACAGTGTCATCGCAGGCGACGCATCATCGGTCACAGCTCCAATGATTCCCATCTCCAAGCCCTCAATTCTCTGGAGGTACTCGGTGGCTCTCATTTCCATTACAAGATCAGGGTCCATATTTGCATCTGTGCCTAAGGCGGTTACAACTCCCCTAGCGACATACTGCCTGATTGGTGCAATTCCGTCTCCAAGGTGCATATTTGTCATGGGGTTGTAGACGTGTTTGACACCATGGGTAAGAAGTGTGTTGATCTCACTGTTCTCAAGCCATATCCCGTGAACTATCGCCATCATTGACGATAGTAGCCCCCTATCTTCTAGGTACTCAACAGGTCTCATACCGAACTGACTTATGGACTCTTCAACATCACTCTTCTGTTCAGAGAGGTGGATGTGGCAGACCTCACTGTTCTGTTCCGCCCACTCCATCATACTCCTGATCATCTCCTCGGAAGCGCCGTGGAGAGAGTGTGGTGCTGCCCCGATCTCGATGAGTGGATCATCTCTATATTTTTTCCGGAGGTAGTTTAGACTCTCAATTACCTCAAATGCCTTTCTGTGGAACCTCTCTTGACCTGGTTTGTTACCTAGGTCGTATCCGGTGTAGAGGAACCTCTGCCGTATTCCGACTTCCCTAGCTGCCTCGATGACTGCTATGGAAATAGGGTCATTGTTCTCAATCTCCGGGTTCTCTTCAGGATGGAGATTGTGGAGGTAATGGAATTCACCGACTGAGGTAATGCCCCTCATGAGCATTTGAGCATAGGCAACCTTGGTGGCAGTGACAATGTCTTCTGTCTTCAACGACCTGACCAGTGGATACAGTGATGATTTTACCCAGTCATGGAAATTCTTTGGATGATCCCCCATCCCTCGTAAGAGGACTTGGAAGGCATGGGAGTGGCTGTTCACAAATCCGGGTAGTACAATCCCTTCAAGGATTTCTGCTGAATTGAGTTCTGTACTCCCAAGTTCCCTTGTTCTCCCGATCTTCTCAATTCTCCCCTCGGAATTGACCTCGATGTATCTGTCCCGTTCGAATTCATAGTTTCGGTAGAGGAGTTTTGGAAGAAAGAATCTGTTCATACCGAACTTCCTCCTAGGGATATTTCACCTTTCTTCTACCCGATTAGACTCTTGATAGCGGAGACGTAAGTGTCTATTCCATCCAGAAAACTTTGCTTTGAGATGAACTCATCCTTGCTGTGGGCCACCTTGATATCACCTGGACCGAATAGCAAAAGTTTGTCCACCTTTTCCTTGAGGTATTTTGCATCAGAGTTGAATCGAGCAACTGTCTTCTCGATTCCATCAACGACCGTGAACTCAAGAGGGTCGAACTTTGACAAAATCTCGAAGGTTACTGATTTCCGTCTCTCAATCAGATTCTGTATCTTCTCCTCCATTCCATCACTGGATTCAGCCAATCTGAAAAGTACCGTTGCCTCTGCTCTGGGAGCATACACGTTGGCTGCAATCCCTCCCGATATCATCCCGATGTTATAAGTAGTCTTACCCACACCTTCTTTCTCTCCGCAGATTTCTCCTAATCCTCCCAGCAACTCGATTAGATCATGAATCGCAGAATAACCTGAATCCGGGAAAGCCGAATGACCTACTTTTCCCGTTGTGATGAACCTGACTTTTAGAAGCCCGAATCCAAACTTGCACAACATGTTCTCTGTAGGTTCACCGACAATTGCAATTGAGGCATGAAATTCCTCCTTCTCTAAATATTTAGCTCCCAGATGATCTACCTCCTCTCCACAGACATAGGCAAACCCAATATCCTCCTTCCCAAGTATCCCTTCTTCTACCATCTTAACGGCTGCCTCAACCTGTGACATTATTACTCCCTTGGCATCGGATGTTCCTCTCCCCGTGATTTTTGCCCCTTCCTCACGTGGTGGGATATGTGGAGGAACAACATCGAAGTGTGAACAGAAGAGGACTTTACTGTTCAAATTAGAGTACACGTTGTATCTTTGTGGTTCAACTTCAATTAGCTCTGCATCCCATCCGATTGAATTCAAATACGAATGAATCCATTTTGCTGCCTTTTCCTCATTTCCAGATACACTTTCAATAGAGAGAAAATCCAGTAGTTTCTTCCAATCCATAGGTATCTGTTGTTGAAGATGTTATGTGTATAATTGTTGAACGCTAATATATTGGAGAAAATCAGTTCTAAATATTTGCCGCATTAACTCTCTTCTTTCTAAATATTGTAATTGCACCTGCTATCCCAATGATACTGTAGAAGAGTGGGAAAGAAGCAAGATCCTCACTGGTATTTGCACCAGAGGCAGAAGGATCTGCTGCTTCCTTCACATTGACATAACCTACGTCCAGAACCAGTCTTTGACCCTCTGGCGAAAGTATGTAGTCGATGAAGGTCCTACCGATGTCAATCAGTGTTTTGTCGTCATAGACGAGGTAGAGAGGTCTAGCTACGGGGTACTCACCAGTCTTTGCTGTCTCAACTGATGGGGTCTTTCCGTCGACATTAACCGCTTTAACCGTGTCATCGAGGTAGGCTAGTCCTCCATATCCAATGGCATTCACCTCACTTGCGACGTTCTCAAAGAGCTGTGAGGTTGAAGCATACTGAGCGTAGTTCTCACCTAATTTATCTGCAGGGACTGAGCCTTCACCTAGGAAGAATTCATTGAAATAATCGTGTGTGCCAGAATTCGTGTCCCTCTCAATAACCTTTATCTCATCCTTTACCAGATTGACTGTGGGGTCAATCGAGGACCACTTACGTATTGTGCCATTGAAGATCCCGGCAATCTGATCATGCGTGAGATCATTGATAGGGTTGTCTTTGTTAACAATTATTATAAGAGCGTCGAGACCTACAGTTTCGGACTTGATGTTCATACCTTTGTCAACTCCGGCTTGAATTTCCGAGTCTTTTGGTGCTCTTGACATGGGTGCTATGTCCGTCTGACCATCGAGAAGAAGCTTCATCCCTGCACCTGATCCTGGGCCTGCTGCCTCGATTGTTACGTCTGGGTACTGATCTTCCCATTCCAAGCTCGCAGATTCGATAATAGGGAATAGTGTGTTCGACCCTTTGATCCTTAGGGTTTGGACTTCTGCATTAACTGCCGAAATCATGATTAGTGAAATCAGAGCCAATCCAACGATGTATTTCCTGTTCATGGTTAATATAAAATTGAGAACTGATTGTGATAAGACCTCTCTAAATATATTCTGAATGAACTGTATATTATGATTTCCTCAGAATTTCTCCGAGTTTCATAGATGGTATTTGTGAGAACATCACTTATTAAGTGAGATCAGTGCTTCGTACCCCCGCATAGATTCCAGATGATCCTGTGATCTCGGAACTCTCTGTTTTCTGTAGTGGTATCTCTATATTTCTAAAGAATAAGATCTACTTCAAAGTATGGCTCGGTCAAAATATGTCAGACGAAAACTGCAATTTGCAGGAAATTCAAGCTACGTCGTTACTCTCCCGAAGTGGTGGATCACTAAGATAGGTCTAGACAAAAACTCCGAGGTCATCATTGAAGAGAATCTAGACGGTTCCTTGATCATTAAGCCTAATCATGTGTTAACGGAGCCAAAAGAGGAGGATGAGATAATTCTTTGGGTTTCGAAGAATGACTCTCCTGGATCAATTATCAGAAAAATCCTTGCAAGCTATCTTGCCTCATATAATAGAATCGTAATTGCTCCAAAGGAGAAGGAACTTGAGCATCTTCCTGCAAAGATCATCCTCGCTA
Source organism: Candidatus Heimdallarchaeota archaeon (assembly GCA_027077875.1). Taxonomy (GTDB): domain Archaea; phylum Asgardarchaeota; class Heimdallarchaeia; order Heimdallarchaeales; family Kariarchaeaceae; genus S139-21. Next base: position 3,344 of record JALWRB010000356.1, on the reverse strand, counting down.
CCAATGCTATTACAAACAAACTCTGGGGTGCTGAGATTATAGAGGAGAAGTCTGATAGGTTGGTAATTCAGGATGCCCTAAACCTCTCCCAGATGAGTATTGATGAGATTGTACAAAAGGCATGGTTTACTGCTTTTAACATGATGAACCTTGCTGAAACCGCAGTTTTCGAGGACGAGAAAGATGCTGTACTGATTGTTAACAACAGCGAGAACACTATGGACAGACTGTATTATCTTGCTCTTCGGCAACTCTACAAGGCATCAAAGAATGGCATCTTCGCCCAAGAGATTGGAATATTTCCCTCCGATGTTATCGATTATCATCTCCTGATTAAACACATAGAAAGAATGGCTGATCACTGTGACAAGATTGTTCGTTCAGTCTCCTACAGCGCTAATAGGGACTCCACTCTCCGTATCATATATCAGGAAACACGGAATGCGTGTTCAGACTCGGTCAAGGCATTCCAGAGAAAGGACAGTCGGCTCGCAGAAAAGGCGATTGAAACCAAGGAGCGTCTCCTTAAGACAATTGCTTCAATCCCAGAGACCTTGGAGGACTTTCCACTGCGGAAGTCAATTCTCAGGCTAGGGGACTATGCATCAGACATTAGTGAACTTGTTATAAATAGGAGATACTCTCTCGAACTGTGAAGCAGAAATTAGTTGTCTGCGCGGTAATTGTAAACGAGTGTGCGGTATTGGTCGTACATCGAGAGATCGATTCCATGCAGGGCAACAAGTGGGAGTTTCCCGGAGGTAAGGTAGAATTCGGTGAAGACCCTGCAGTTTCGCTAAAACGTGAGATAATGGAAGAGTTGAATCTCACGATATCGGTGGGGAACCCTATTGCCATCTCTGCTGATATCCTAGGTGGAGACCACTACATAATGATCGCTTTGGAGTGCGAGATTATCGGAGGTGACCTCTTCCTTAATGTCGGCCAGAACTACCAATGGGTAAGACCAAGTGAATTTGCGAATTTAGAATGGGCTGCCCTCGATATACCAATGCTTGACCGAATCCGTGAATATATTGAACAAACTTCTAGAAATCCCTAAATTCACAATACTAAGAATGAGACTATGGATGAGGTTCCAGATGAGATTGTGTCACTCTATGTCAGTGGAAGATACAACGAAGCTCTGGATCTCATTCAGAGTTATGAATATAGCGTAAGACTAGAGTTACTCAAGGCGCTTATCTTCACCCATACTGGTGAGTTCCGTAAGGCATCGGACTTATTTGACAAACTCCTAAGCAGCAATCTAGACCCTCCGATTCTGCTCAAGACAATTACCAACAAGGCCTACCTTCTTAACAAACTGGGAAAATACAAGGAGGGTTATGACCTAATGCGGCAAATTGATCCGTCAGACCTAGACCTAAGTGATGGTAAAGATGTTCTCTTGGCCGACTATTTCAACCTTCTCGGTCTCCTTCTCAAGGGATTGGGAAAGTACTCCGAGGCTCGTTCCGAACTTGAGAAGGCCCTTAGAATTAAGGCAGCTTACGATGACGACATGGGAATGGCCATCGTCTATAATAACCTAGGAATTGTCTTGAGAAACCAAGGTGAATTCGAGGATGCATTAGGATACTACAATCAATGCCTCGTGATCGACCGTAAGATTGGAAATAAAGGTGATATCGCCAACACGCTGAACAATATTGGGGTGGTGTACGACAGTCTAGGTGAGCTCCAGAAGGCTCTTGAGTACTACCGCTCTTCCCTTGAATTGTACAAAGAACTAGAATCCGCTAATGATGTCGCGTCCGTCGAGAACAATATTGGTGTTACCTTGGAGGCTCTTGGAAACTTCAGGGAGGCATTAGATCATTTTCACAACAGTCTTCGACACCGTGAAAATATAGAAGATTTTGACTATGTGCGTTCTAATTACCTCAATCTAGCTACAGTCTACTACCAACTCCGCGATTATAAGAAGTCGGAGAATTACATCATCCCGCTGATCCTAAGATTCGAGGATCAACCGAGCGATCCAGATCTCGCCGATGCACTTTACCTTCTACAAAAGATCTACATGGCAACTGGGCGTGATACCTATGCAATCACGATGCGATTGAGAAAGCTGATGGAGACCTCGAACTCACCTGAGGTAGAAGTCAGAGCTAAGATGGCAGAGGGCATGTTTCTCCGTAAGAACAAGGATCTGACGTCGATAGTAAAATCCCAGTTAATATTTAGAAATATCCTCAAAAAGGAAAAACTAGAGTTCCAATTCATGATATCCGCCCTCTTCAATCTGGCTGATCTTGTACTGAGGGAATATCTTATTCTTAATGAGCAGGAGGTGTTGGAGGAGTTTTCTTCTATAATTGAGAAACTTGATGACCTACTCCTCCGTTCGAACAATCCTCGATTGGAAGTAGAGATCAATTTCCTTCATGCACACTTCGCGCTGATCATGAGCGAGGGCAAGAAGTATGAACAGCACCTAGATAAGGCTCGTCAAGTCATTGAGGAAAACAAGATGGTTTCGTACCAATCCCGATTGGCCGTTTTTGAGGACCGAATGAAGGAGGAGTTGAAGGTCATGAAGGATTTGGATGTGTCGGGAACCAAGCTGAGGAGCAAGATGAAACGGTCGCAACTGGAGGATTACCTCAACTCCATCATTGAGCTTCACGGGTAGATTTACGGATAACTCGTGTTACACGCAATTTCTGAGTATATTATTTGGGATGACACAGAGCTCCCTCGGTTATAGATGATCACGAGAATACCCTTTCTGTCAACGACCAAAAGCAATATTTGAATTTGTTTTGGCAATATGCTACCATCCGATTTATTCCTGTTCTTTCACACAATTGATGAGAATAATGTAATACAAGCTACAAATCCTCAAACTAAAGGGTCATTAGTACATATTGGGTTATTCGCAATCGCTGAGATACTTCTTCAACTTCTCTTCCATGTCTGGGTAATCTTTCCAGAATCCGTACCTTTCTAACCTACCTGCGCAGTCCTCTCCAAAAGCGGGGATCTCCACCCTGTAAGCACCCGAGATGTTCAAATCTGTTATTCGCTTTGGAATCATTTCTCTCGTATTGATGTTTATCAGATTTCCTTGTGATTCTGCCTCGAATATCGTGCACGATCTGGCATTCCAGAGGAACTCTCTAGCTCTGAAGGGATTCTGCACCCTGTTGATAACCTCCTTCCTACATCCAAAGAAGAGCATGGTGAATCTATCTTTGATCCTGTAAATGCTGAATTCACTGTTCTTGAGAGCGTCAACCAGTCTGTGAATATCCACAGTCCGGACGAATGGGAGATCTGTTGGCACTATGATAAGATTGTCGCTTGTCGCTAGCTCT
>JALWRB010000355.1 GCA_027077875.1 Candidatus Heimdallarchaeota archaeon | reverse complement strand
CTCAATGTATTTATTATCCCATGAGAACAGGTCGTGTGAAGACCATCAGTTTACGGAGGAAAAGACCCCATGCAGATAAAGATATCAACCGATGTGGAGAGGTATATCGAGGAGCACAACCTCGATCGGGATGTCCTCGTGTCGTACATTGACTACCTCGACACAATCCTCGAGGAATATCCAGTAAGAAGGAAGGAGCTGATAGTCACACCAGCTATTGATGACAGACAACGGTTGAGATACATTATCTACTTCCCAAAAGACATGAGACCCACTGATATGGAGATAGAGATTGTCGACAAGTTCATAGCGAGATTTCCGGACGAGGAGTTCGTGGACTTCTCAATTGGGGTAAGGAGGGACTATGCATAAGCTTCGATCCAAAAAATTTCTTCAAATTCAGCTCTGAACTTTACGAGGATAACACCTATGAAGGATCTTTTGAGAAGGCATTCCGGAGAACAGTAATAAGCAGACTGTACTATAGTATCTATCTCTTAATCCGTGAGAAAGGGGGGATAGAAGCCAAGGGATCATTCTCCCATGAAACCGTGATAGACTCTATCACAGATGGAATAACTAAATACCTTATGTACGATCTGAAGGAGCTCCGTATAAAATCCCAGATGGACACCACAATACGATTCGGTGACGTGGAAGACGCTTTCGAGAAAGCACGAAAGATCGGAAAGAGATATTTGGGTATTGATCTATAGGTGTATACTCAAGAAACTAGCACTTATTGTTAGACCCGAGAATTCTTCAAACTCTCTGGGTTATAGATTATAGCCCCATATTCAAGGGATGAACGGATCTGCGAGCAATCCTCAGATCGTCATATCCTAGAGGTTCCCAGATTTCTTCCCTCCGGATGGACAAGAACGACCTTCCTGTCCGTCTCTGCGACCAACTGGAAGACCTCATCAATCGTGTCCAACACCCCCAGCACCTCACCTGACGGAGAGACGAGCACGTACTTCCCGGGGAACTGCCGACGGTACCTGCTGGAGTCAATCGGAGGTGAGGAGCGTATCCACATCTGCAGAGCCTCAATGACCGCTTCAGAGAATGCTCCATCACCCGTCCCCCTCCTCAGTGCAGCCTCACTTCCTCCAGTTCGTCCGGTATGCTCAGCTCAATAATTCCCATGTGTACCCGTGGGCAGATGTCCCTTATATTGGTTCCGTATCCGATTTGGTACGTACAAAGATGGTGAGCAATCAGATTCCTGCAGGATCACTACAAAGCTAAATAGCTCAAATCTCCAGTCATCAGGTCTCTTATTCCATCTCAATCAGCTACGTCATATTGCGCATAAATTCTATCGCTTCTTCATTCCTGCTCTCATGTACATAAAGAGTTTTGACAATCACGGATGTGTCAACAATTAGGTGTCTCCGAATGATCCGTCTAATCTCCCAGTATACCAATTAGATCCTTCAGTGGATTGCGCCGGGACACCTTTCGTTTCCCAAGTCTGTCCATCCAATCAGCATCTCTTCCGTCCAGGGGTTCGTAGATATCTGAACGGTCAGAGAAATCAAATTGCACTGTCTCTTGACATACATCTCCGTCATTCCTGCTCATCCATCCCTCGTTCTCCTGCAACTTGATATTGTCCTCTCTGTAGGTCTCACTGCTCAACTTCACCTCCTCACCAAGTACCAGATTTCGCATGGTGTCCGATTTCTGAACCCTCGTTCTAACCTGCCGGTACTGATCGACCAGCCACTCATAATTTCTAACCGTAGTCCTGTTGATCTTAAATCGGGCAACTTCACGTACCATAGAGAGGGGCGGAATTCTCGCGGATCTCAGGATCTCGTCAATGTTCTCCAAAGCTACACCGAGCAAAATCTCCTCGGCATCACGCACCGACAAGTACTGATTCTTCGAGAGTAGTCTGTCCCTGATCTCGACAATCTTGCTCTCAACTTGACCTCTCATCTCGCGAATGCTCTCAATGAGCTTACTCTTGTCATCAGGGTCAATTGACGCTGTTGGTCTCTGAGAAAGAGAGAGGGTCAATGTAACCTCACCATAACGCAAATAGTACTCCCTCCACGATCTACCCAACACCGAAATCGCTCTGTTGAATTCGGGCAGGAGAGTATTCGGATCCTCTGCTCTGTCAATTGTATCCAGAAAATCGAGATGACCAAGGAAATCCTCGACAACCTCCTCGGACAGGACGACATCCGAGTTGTGATAGACGAATGGTTGAAGTAAATTGAGCACCTCGAGGAATGTCTGTACCATCAGATCCTTAGCACTGGATCCGTGAGTATTTCTCAATCGTCTACACTCATTGATGGCATTGCCGATGAGATTCGGGAAATGACGTGACCTGTTGTCAAGGATAAACCTGACGAGCAGTGAGATCTGTTGCCTTGTGAAATCCACATTGGTCTCATCGTACGCAGCAAATTCCTGATCACTCACTATGTATCTCCTGAGCTCATCTTCAGATCTTACATAGTGGTACCAGAAGGAAGAGATGTCTAAGGACATATCATCCAACTCGTGTATCACGAATTCCTTAGCCTCGTTGAATAACGCTTGGCTCTTCAGACGTTGGATATTTGCTAATTTCTTTGTCTGAAACTTCAGGATGAAACCTATGAGGGTAAGATTGCCATCACCTGCAAAGAGCGTATCGGTGATGAATCTATTTGATAGGATATTGGCCATGTCTAGATTATCGTCCTTGAGGGATTCAAGAAAAGCTCTATAATTTGCTTCCATGATCTGCCCATAGGTCATGATTTTTCCAGAACCTCATGACTTTATAAAAATTTGATCGCGACAGAAGATGAAAAGATATACTGAGACGATAACGTATTAGATCATCGAGCGGAAGCTCCATAATTGCACGTGTCACGACCTACAGATACTCGCTGGAACATAATCCAATCTTATAAAAAGCTCACATTTCCTCCACAAAGAACCCTTCGATCCCCTCTCTGCTGCTCTTGATTACTGCCAACCTCTTGAGCGTCTCATTAAGCTCGTCATCGATTATATCTAACCTCTTTTCCATCTTCTTCAGGGTGCTCTGGATGCTCACTTGCCCCTCTCTGATCCTGGAGTTTAGTGTGTACTCAAACCTGCGGAGCGGATCCCTCATCAAGTTGCAGAACGACCCTATGTCCATTACCCTGCTGTCATACGACCTCCGGGTAGACAGCCTGATCGCACCCTCATCCCTCAGCTTGACGTTGCCCCCTGCGTCTATCCTATCGACCACCGCAAGAAGTCGCCCGTACTCTCTGGCGAACCCCGCAGTGTACATGGTACCACCATCGACTGCCGATTCAACCACAATCACCGCCAAGCTTAGTGCAGCCTGTATCCTGTTCCTCTTCACATACGTGTACTTCTTCGGAGAAGCGGTGCTCTCATACTCCGTCAGTAGCAGTCCACCGGATTCCAAGATCCTGTCCGACAGTCCAAGATTCTGCTTGGGAGCAATGGCGTCCAGCCCTGAGGGAAGCACCGCTACCGTCCTACCGCCGTACTCCAGTGTCGCCTCGTGGGCGAACGTGTCGACACCAAGTGCCAGACCGCTAACTATGACGAAACCTTGGTCCACAAGCCCCTTGACGAGGGAGAAGACCTCCTCCTTGGTGCCATCACCGGGCTTCCGGGTGCCCACAACCGCCACAGCGTCCTTTTCGAGAACCGAGATGTCACCCCGATAGTACAGTCTGCTCACCGGCTCTTTGATGCCATGTAACTGCTCTGGAAAATCGGGATCGGTAGTCT
>JALWRB010000354.1 GCA_027077875.1 Candidatus Heimdallarchaeota archaeon | reverse complement strand
CCCTCAGCGGTCGTGGGATGAACCATGCACGCTGCATCTCCCACTATCACACCTCCGTTGAAGACGTTGCTATCGAAAGGTATCCTGATGGGAATTTGTCCTCCTCCAGACTTGATCACCTCGAAATCTGTCAGACCCAACTGTTCCATGTATCTCCTGTACTCCTTCTTGAGTGAAGGCATATTCTTCTCAGACTTTAGCCAACCGATCCCAAGGTTCAGACTCCCTTCTCCCTTGGAGAAAACCCAGACATATCCTGGTATGGGCAAATCGTGCGGGTACCAGAGGACGATCTCACTCATCCATCTGTGCGGTTTATCTAGTTTAACGATCTCCCTATAAGTGGGCCATACCATGTCGTCTGGAAGATCTTTCGAGATATACTCCCCACGAATATTGTCGGGTAACAACCTCCGGACCGTCGCGTATGCGCCGCTGGCGTCAACGACAAACTTCGATCTTATCGAGCGTTTCTCTCCACTGACTCGGTCGATGTACCTAACTCCTGAGACATACTGATCATCTATTATCAATTCCCGTACAGGGCTCTGTGCTCTGATCTCGACGCCAGACTCCTTGGCCATCTTGAGAAGCCTTTGCCCGTAGTTCAACCTATCGGTCACGTAGCCAGGGGCAGTGAGTCTGATCTTTGTGTCAATCCCTCCCGCTGCAATACTCATGGTCTTAATCTCATCCGAGACCTCATCCCCTTCAGGTAAATCAATGCCCAGCCTCCTGCTGAGGAGCGCCGCGGTTGCGAAGTCCAAAGCATCCCCGCAGGTCTTGTCACCTATGCTCTCCACCTTCTTCTTATCCAAGAGGATGACCTTGAACCCAGCCTTAGCCACAGCATATGAGACTATCACCCCAGCCGGTCCACCACCGACCACGACAACATCGGAATCGAATTCTACCATAGTCTCCCTCTCCCAAATCTGAATTGATAAGGTTTGTCTAAGCACAGGGGAGAGGGATGAATCTGTGTGGCTATTATATAGCTATAATTAGATGTACCTCTGTAGTGGTGATAATTTTTTGGAAAATTTTGATTCATCCATGGGTTTTAGCGCGCTAGGTTTATATATGCAATTGGGATATAAGTATATGTACCTCTACTGGTGGTAGTAATAATATTACCACCAGTGGTGGTATGGTTGTGATGAGAATGGATAACGTATGCAGCGAATGTGGTTCAAAGTCCCTAGTGGAAGAATACAGAGAAGGAACAATCGTCTGCTCAAACTGTGGTCTGATTGTCGATAGGATTATCGATACAGGATCTGAGGTTAGGGCATATGATCAAGGAAGTAGAAACAGCAAGGAGAGGACAGGTGCTCCCATCAATAATCTCAGGGCCGATTATGGGTTGACCACTGAGATTAGTGACGTGAGCAGGGATGCTTTTGGCGGTGTGATCTCCTCCAAGATGAGGTACCAGATGAGGAGGCTCCGGTGGCTCAACGCCAGGACCTCTAAGTCAGAGATCAGGAACCTCAGGGTGGCTCTCAGGGAATTAAAGAGGCTCGCGTCCTCCCTCCAGCTGTCACAAGAGACCTCGTCAACAGCATCTATGTACTACAGAAAGGCCCTAAAGGCCAAGCTGATCAGGGGTAGGTCAATCAACTCGATGGTCGCGGCAGCGGTCTACCTCGCAGCTAGGAAGCACAACTTCGCCATCGTGATCAAGGATCTAGAGGAGGTATCTGCCACATCTAGAAAGATCATCGCGAGGTGCATGAGGGTGTACATGCAGGAACTCCAGATCAAGCCCGAGCCCACCACTGCAGAGTCAATGCTCTGGAGGCTGACCAGTAAGCTCGACATCACTCCTAGGACACAGAAGGAAGCTCTAGCCATCGTAAGAGAGGTCAGGGCGAAGAAACTGGATATGGGTAAATCACCGATGTCAATCGCTGCTGCGGCTGTATATCTTGCCTGCCTTAGAACCGGTGAGAGAAGGACACAGCAGATGGTCGCAGACGCTGCACTCACCACCCCTGTCACCCTCAGAAACAGGTTCAGGGAGATCTCACAGTCACTGACTATCAACGTCGAGGTCAGGAGGGGTGCGGCAGCCACTCCAGTCTATTTCAGAACTCCGTACAAGATTGACGACGAAGAGTAAATTATCGTTATATCCACTCATCCATTCTCTCAGGCGAGGTCTTTCCACATACCTCGCCATTTCTCGTGATACTCCACTCCTATACCATATCTACCCATCTCCTTAGCCACCCTGACGACCTGTCCAGATCCTGCATAGGGATCCAGCACCACGTCTCCAGGACATGACCACAGCTGCAGTACCCGCCTGACCATCTCGTCCGGGAAGGTAGAGTAGACTCTGGTGTAACTCCTGATGTCCTTCCTGTCAGAGTCCCTCGGGAATCTCCAGACGGATGGGACCTCCACTGACCCCCCGCAAATTTCAGCTTCTCCTTCCTTGCGGAAGATCAGAAGCTGATCGTGCTTCTGCCGGACGAATGTCTGGGGGATGTCGAGAAGGTGCCGTCCCTTGTAGAGGTACTTGTCCTTTTCCCAGATCACCTCGGAGTGGAAGTACCAACCTGTCCTGACACATCTCTTGGTGATGTCTGCGGGGATGGTAAAGAGGTCGAGTGCGACATTCCCTTCCTCCCTTGGCGCTGAACTTGTGTCAATAGCCAATATCCCCCCAGGTGTGGTCACCCTAAGGATCTCGGCCATTACCCCCTCGATGTGATCGATGTACTCATCGTAATTCCTCCATCCGAACTCTGGAGTTCCATCCCTCTCTACGTACAGGTTGTCATCGTAGACGGGTGGAGATGTGAGAGTGAGGCTGATTGTAGTCTCTGGGATGTTGTCATGTATCCATTGAGGTGACTCTCCCACATGCACTTTGTTGAAAAGATCGGTGAATGCCACATTATGGCTCGGGTTGGAGGAGAATAAGAATTCTTCTCTCACACGAACATGCTGATCATCGTTGTAAAGAACCCGTGGCTGAAGATAGAGAAAACAAGTCCGGCCAAGAACCCAAAGAGTACATCCCCCATGTAGTGGTGAAGTTGGGCGACACGAGACACGCAGATAAACACTCCCCAGAAGAGGAAGATACTCCCTAACGGTCCACTGAGTACGGACACTGCCACAATCACCCCAGCCCTCGTTGCGTGTCCCGAAGGAAAGCTGAAATTGTCGTAGTAGTGTGCGACCTCCTTAGGAGTAGGGCTTGGTGGACGCTCACGGGCTACTAAGGGTTTGACGACCATCATCACCAATGTGATGAGGACGATCTGCACGGTCTGTATAACAATCTGTACCGGTGAAATTGAGATGAGGAACTGCACGATGACGACGATTGCATACCCCGTCTGCGAACCAGAGAATTCCAGCGCCTTCCACCATCTGCTCTCCGTGTAATTCCCAAATGTGCTGTGTACTTTCTGAGTGATCCTCTCGTCCCAAATTCCAATGCGATTCATTCTCTTGCTGTCAGTCAACTGAAGAGAACTAAGGTTTTAAGTTATTCAATTCCCAACATTTCATATGGCAGAAAACATCGTCAAACTCACAGATGCTAATTTCCAGACCGTAATTGGGGAGAACAAGATCGTCATCATCGACAGCTGGGCAGAATGGTGCGCTCCCTGCAAGGCAATTGCACCCCTCTTCGAGCAACTGGCGGGAAAATACGGCGACAAGATCACCTTTGCCAAGCTCAACACTGACGAGAACCTTGGAACCATGAGGGCTCTAAGGATAATGAACATCCCCACCTTCGTTGTGT
>JALWRB010000353.1 GCA_027077875.1 Candidatus Heimdallarchaeota archaeon | reverse complement strand
GATCATGAGTCAAGTATGACTGATGCGGAGGAGGATCGCGCTGAGGAGGAAGCCGCGGGTAAGGGTCTTGGTGTCAAGGTCATTGAGCTCAACAACGTAGTCATCGATCCCAAGGGCAAGTTCGTCTCAAGAGAGCAAGGGACAGGAAGTATAGTTGTCAAGAACACCGGTTCTCAGAACAGGATCTACGGAATTGACATGTTCTTGGACAATCTGTCAGGGGTCAAGCCCATGGAGGGTGAGGAGGAATTAGCTGACCAGATAGTGGTGGGGGAACTGAATCCCAAAGAGAAATGGGAGAAAGGTTACACCTTCGAGACCGAGGAGGCACCCATTTCAGCCAAAGTTTCATACCTAGATCCTGCAACGAATCTCCTACCCAACTTCAGGAACAGTGCAGAGAACCCCGTGGATTTCATAACCACGATTGAGATCACCAACACAACTGATCAGCCCCTCAAGAATGTAGAGGTGAGAAAGACAGTCGGGGAGTATGGCACCCCCAAGGGGAACAACACAACGATGGGCAATGGCAAGGTCGAGGACAAGACAGTGATCTTTTCGATCGAGGAACTGCCCGCTGGAGAGACCGCCACTATGACCGTGGAGATAAGTGGAAGTCTACCAGAGGGCGTTGAGTCATACGAGACTGGAAACCTCGAGATAATCTACAGACAACCAGATGTGCTCTTCTCGGGTCTAGAATACAAGAGTATTGATGGTATTTCCGATCTGAAGCAGTCTCTTAAGAGACGTGAGCGCGAGGAAGAACCGGGTGTGTTCGACTGTGAGCTCCACTTAGAGAACGTCTCCGAGTTTGTCTACGAGATGCTATCTCTCAAGGTGATGGCTGGATCAATCAGTGGTGAGGAGACCCCGATCATCGATTGGGATGGTACTGCTGTATCTGAGGACGAGAGGGAACTTGTTCCAGGAGAGAAGAATGACTTCGAGTTCGTCTATGAGACTGATGAGGGAACACCGACATTCGGACGTACTTTGAACTTCACGGTTCAGTCATTCGTCGAGAAGTACACACAAACAGCTCTTACCGTCCCGCCGGAGAACCTGAAGTTCCTCTCAGTTGGAATTGCCAAGGACTATATCCTGAAGAAGGCTCCATCCTACAGGGAGACTGTTGTACCGACCGTCGTCAAGGTCAAAGGTATAGGAACATATCCACTCGAGGCCTTAGAGATCACCGACTCTGTTCCAGAAGGGTTCAGTGATATCAAAGAGGAGGCAATTGAGGTCTACTACAATGGACAGAGATTGACCGAGGGCTTTTCAATCAGCGGTAATGCCCTAGGAGATGGCCCTGACATGCCCGATAGCGTTAACTGGAGTGAAGCTGGTGAGCCCGAGAAAGTAGAGACCAAGGAACCATTAGATGAAGGTGAAGCAGAGGGTTACGAAGCCGCAGAGGAATCAGAGGATACCGCGAAGGAGGGTGACTTCTCAACATCTCAAGAGGAGGTCAACCTTGCGAGTAGGACTTTCACTGTTAAATTCGAGCATATGGAGGAGAATGAGCTCTTCAAGGTCGGTGAAGGAGAAGATGCCCTAGCTGGATTAAAGGAGAACGATATCATCGAGGTCAGATATCCTGTTACTCTTCTGAGACCTGCCAAGGACTCCCCACCCCAGAAGGCACCTTGCAAAGTCGAGGCTTGGATCTACGATGCCGAGGATCAGAAGATCGTGGCGGGAACCGAAGACGAGATTGTCGGAATCGAGATCGTTCACGAACGTATTGATGTCGAGATCTCCAAGATGAACCAGGGTATTGTGGTGGATGGCAAGAATGCCTACCGCATCACCATTGAAGGTGTTAATGAGGGTAGCGCTACAGTTACCTTCACCCTGAAGGACATCATTCCCAAGGGTTTCAGCATTGTCGGTGAGACCGTTGAAGAGCCAGCAGTTTCCTCTGAGAAAGGCTCTGAGACCGAAGTTGGAGAGGAGAGGGTCTGGACCTTTGAGAACATTGAGCCCAACGCAACAGTCAAGGTAGTCTATACCATAGCAGGTGAAGAGGGAGCAGTCTACAACCCACGTGATGCTCTCATCGTAGCACAAGGTTAGGCTCTTTCTGTAATTTCATTGTAATTTTCATTGTATCATAACAGCAATCGACTTAAAGGACGTCATGTCATACGATTTGAGCCATCGCTATGACTACAGTACTCGTAACTGGAAGTTTGGGACAAATTGGAACCGAGCTTATTCCTCTGCTAAAATCAAAGGGCTATACTGTAATTTCAACAGATATTCGAGAACCAGTGGACAAAGATATCTTTGATCCATTCCTTATGCTTGACACTCGTGACAGGGATGCAATGAGAAAAATCATCAAAGACCACGGAGTAGAGATGATAATCCACAACGCTTCCATACTCTCAGCCACTGGTGAAAAGAATCCCCAACTGGCTCTAGAAGTAAATATGGGAGGTATCCAGAATGTCCTTGAAGTCGCAAGGCAGGAGGGAGTAAAAAGGGTACTCTCCCCTAGCTCCATTGCAGCATTTGGCCCCGACACTCCGAAAGACAATACACCCAATGACACTATCATGAGACCTAATACGATTTATGGAGTTTCCAAGGTTTACACAGAGCTTCTAGGGGAGTACTATGCGCACAAATATGGACTTGATTTCAGGACCCTGCGGTATCCGGGGATAATCTCCGCTGGCGCCCAACCCGGTGGAGGAACAACCGATTGGGCAGTACAGATATTCTACGATGCGATCCTCACCGGTAAGTACACCTGTTTCGTAGACCACGATGTCCTCATGCCGATGATGTCGATGCAGGACTGCCTGAAGGCGACTATTATGCTCCTTGAAGCTCCTGAGCAGAACCTTAAGCACAGATCATTCAATGTGGCGGGCTGCAGTTTTACCCCCGCACAGCTCGCAAATGAGCTGAAAAAGTTCATTCCTGACTTCCAAATTGACTACGCACCCGATTTCAGGCAGGAAATAGCCCTCTCTTGGCCAAGATCCATTGATGACTCTGTTGCGAGAGAAGAGTGGGGATGGGAACCAGACTACGACCTGAGTAAGCTGACGGAGTACATGTACAACACACTCAAGTCAAAGTTAGATAAGCAATAGATTTAATCCGATTCCAAGAATGATGGCCAATGAGTATTCAACTGAAAAACTGGACGACCATTAGAGTCAGTGGGAGAGATGCATTGACCTATCTCAATGGAATTGTATCGATAGACTTTCACGACCTAGGGGGTGAGTGGAGGAGGGCCTTGCTCCTAACACCTAAAGGAAAAATACGATCAGTTTTTTGGGTCAAAAATGACGGAGAGAGCTATTACCTCATCACAAGCCCAGTTTATCGGACTAACCTGATCGAAGATCTTCTCAAGTACAATCTCAATATATCTGTCAAGCTAGAGGATCTAACCGACGAATTACCACCTGTTGTCTTCACGATTGGAGAACAATCAATTACCGGATTAGGTAAACTCAGGGGAGAATTCGACTGGCAGGATATATCCGACAGTTCTGAAGATTTTAATGAGCTGGTGATTCAAAACGATGGCTGTCCCCCGGATTTGTTCCTAGATAGGCATCCTCTGGAAATGGGGATGATGGACTCTATGGCTCTTGAAAAAGGATGTTTTCTCGGTCAGGAAACTGTCTCACGGATGTTCCACCGTGGAAAACCAAGAACAATGCTCGTCAGAGTTGACGGAGTTCCCGAACAAATGTTTACCGACGATGAGAGGTCGGTGGAAATCATCGCGAGAGGAACGAATCGAACGATTTGTTCAGTCCCATTTGGATACAGTGGACACCTAATTGATCACAATGGCAACAAGTACGATCACATCACTATTGGAGAGTACCCCCCTCAGCATAAAATCTAGACAATTTCATGGTAGATTCTTTGAAATATCTCCACCAGTTTATGGATAGAACTGATTTTGACGAATTCATTCGGTCCATGTTCATTCTTCCCCTCTGGACCAAGTTCAACTCCAGGGATGCCAATTGAGGTAAAGAACCTCGTGTCACTCGCACCTCCAAGTTTCTCACCAACATCAATTATGCGCATCCCAGACTCCTCGGCAACTTCCTTGAGTTTTTGAGGAAGGAAACTCTGAGGGTCCACAAATACAGGATCGATTGAGGCAGTAATCTCGACGGATCCCTCTAACCCCACCCGCTTGAAGTTATCGAGTATTTGGTCGGCCATAATCCTATGGGACTCAGGAGATTCGAGCATTGCCCTAATGTCGATGGTAAGCTCGATGTTATCATTTATCTTCAAGATGTTAGGGCAGATAGATGAGCCGAACTTACTGGGAATAATCGGAAGATGCAGAGATCCAATCGAGGCAATGGCGGTCATCATACGACTAAGATTTCTGTCGTATTCGATCGATTCACCCTCGACTGAATCATCAACATAGGTAACTGTCACCGTCTCTGGAACCGCATTCTCCTTTATCGAAGTACTGTGAACACTGATTACAGGGCGATCTACACAGAACTTGGCAGCTGCGATGAACGCGTGAATATCTGCGCCTAGAACAAAGGCACTACTGTGCAGGGTTTGTGAGCCGTTGCTCTGAATAGACTTGAATTCCTGCTTCCTCACAACCCCCTTGGCTGTAGATTTCAACCTAGGGAACGTATACCTCAACCATGTTCCTCCCCTCCGTTGGGTGACGATTATATTGTTCCTACTAGGTTCTGCATTAATGACGTAATCTGGTAGGAGGTCGTTTTCCCTCAGTGTGTCCACGATCACTGGCATTGAAGCCATTCCCCCTACTTCTTCGTCACCTGAAAGTGCGATTATTACAGTACCTGCATCTATCTTATTCTCAAACGCTTTGAAGAAGGCAGCAACACCACCCTTCATATCGCTCGAACCCCTTCCATACAGAAGATCATCCTGTACAGTTCCGGAGAAGGCTGCATGATCCCACTGCTCGTCCTCTGGTACAGGGACAACATCGATATGTCCGAGGAAGAGAACCTTCTTTCCTTCTTTGGGGCCTTTTTTGTAAACGACAAGTGGATATATCTCCATAGTGGATTTGGGGTAGATGCATTTTCTCAATGGCAACTGTTCGAATCCCAATCTAATTGCCATCTTTGCAATCAAATCTCGTGTTGAGCTATCAGGAAACACACCCTCATTGGGATTGATGGAACTATCTAGCTGGACCATCTCACTGAGGAACTTCACTACATCCATGGTCTCACCTAACTCGTGTGGTATATGTAGGTAAGTAATGGACTGAATTCTTGAGTTAGGTGTTCAAGTGTACATTTTTTTTTGTTTAACCTTTATATCATATTTATCGTATCGTCAATTATGGTTCTCGATATAATAGCTCAGAACTACACTATAGTCCTGATTGTGTCTGGACTTCTAGGAGTGATCCTAGGTATTGACAGGATGTTCAAGAAAAGGGAAGAGGAGAGCAAAGTCCTTCAGGGACTAGGCTTCGTCTTCGGGTTCATTCTTCTCATCATGCCAGCGATAATAATCTACTCCATTGATCAAGAAGGAGTGTACTCTAACTATACGCTCTTGTTAATGTTCTTAGTAGGTCTTTCCCTTCTCGCGAGACCGATGAAGGACCTCCCACTTGCGGTCACTTTGTCAGTGATCGTGGCCCTAGGAGGTTTCATTGGTATTGCACTATTCGTGGGTAGAGATGGAGCGAGTGATCTGCCAATAACCTTGGTAGCGATCATTATGCTGTTCGTAGTCTTTATCATCCTCATTGCCACGCTATTCATTGAGAAGACGTTGGACGCAGTGCTTGTCGTCCTAGGATGGGGTCCCCTCATCACGATTTTATCCCTCACAAGCGTGGTTCAAGGAACCCTGATCCTTGCAGGGATAACAAACCACTACGGGATACTATATTATCTAGGATTTGGACAGTAAAGCTATTATCTAGGTATCCTCGGGAAGGTAGTGAAGCACTTCACCGCCACAACTTATCTATTCACGCCTGATTTCTCTAAAACTCTTTTTCTTTACCATAAGAAACTGGCGTCTTGGCTTCCACCAGGTGGACACATCGAGGAGAACGAATCTCCGGAAGAAGCTGCACGTCGAGAGATCAAAGAGGAGATCGGAGATATAAACCCAAAATTTATCCTCAACTCCAAATACGGAAGAGTTGACAACA
Organism: Candidatus Heimdallarchaeota archaeon; assembly: GCA_027077875.1. Lineage (GTDB taxonomy): Archaea > Asgardarchaeota > Heimdallarchaeia > Heimdallarchaeales > Kariarchaeaceae > S139-21. The sequence goes on along the minus strand of JALWRB010000353.1, from coordinate 8,262 downwards.
GAGCTGAGTACATGTTACTCCCTCATCACCTCATTATGGAAGAGATCGAGGAGAACCACTATCATATGGACTTCATCTTCTACGCAGTCGTAGAGAAGGAGGAATGGATGTCTCCAGAGGATCTGGAATTAAGGTGGTTCACTTACGAGGAGATGTCTGAGGAAAAAAACATCTTTGAGAATGTCCGTGAAATGGCTGAGCAAGGTTTCCAGTTAATTGCTAAAGAGTTAAATTTCTTGGAGTAGTTCTGGGATTATGTTCGACCAGATCATCATCATCGCGATATCGATACTTCTCATCGCAATATTCTTGTTTATCGGGGACAAGCTTTTAGGCTCTGGCAAGCCACAGCTCACAGCTGGGTATTTCCTGCTCGCAGTCATTACTGCCCTTCTTGTAATAATAGTTATAATCGCTGCTGGTGCAGCAGTTGGCTTCTTGGCAACATTCTTGCCAGGAATCGGGGGGATTGTACCTATCCTCGGATTTGTGCTTGCCACCTATATTGTCAAGATGGTCTTGGTGAAGGAAGAGTTCCAGAGGTCCATGTGGATCACGATGATCGCTTATGCTCTGGTATATATTACGAATGCGGTAGCAGTTTACATAGGGTTCCAGCCAATAATACAGTACATCTAATTAGGCTACCATCTTCTCAAGTGACTTCTTCGCTTCCTGTATTATCTCAGGAGGTAGGTCAATAATCTGTTCAGGTTTAGGATCTTGGAGAGCCAGAAGAATGTTCCTCAGGTTATTCTGTTTCATGTAGGGGCACATCACACAGCTTCCTAGGAACTCCCTGTCTGGAAACTCTATAGCCAAGCGATCCGCTAATCCGCATTCGGTCGCAAGCATGTACTTCTTCTTATCGGGATGTTCCTTGATGAAATTGATCATATCACCAGTACCACCGACCATATCAACTCGATCCAACACATCTGGGGGACACTCTGAGTGTGCAAGGACAATCACATCCTCTCCAAAGACATGCCTGAATTCTGTAATTGAGTCGGGTCTAATGTTGTCGTGAACAATGCAGGTCGCGTCCCAGTCAATGATCTCCTTATCAGTCACCTTTCTCAGGTAGTTGGCCATATTCTTGTCAGGTAGGAAGATTATTCTATCCTCAGGCATCTCACTGACAATCTTCTCCACATTGGCAGAAGTTACGCAGACATCCACCTCCGCTTTGACATCAGCATTGGAGTTCACATAAAGCACGATTGGAACTCCAGGATACTTTTCCCTAAGTTCCCGCACGTCCTCCGCGGTCACGCCGTCCGCAAGACTACATCCCGCGTCTACCGATGGAACGATAACTGTCTTCTCTGGTGAAAGGATTTTGGCTGTCTCCGCCATGAATACGACACCAGCAAAGACGATGATATCAGCATCTACACCAGCAGCGATTTTCGATAGACCTAGTGAATCTCCTGAGTAATCCGCGACCCCGAAGACGATGTCGGGAGTCTGGTAACTGTGAGCAAGGATGACCGCGTTCTTCTCCTTCTTCAGCTTGTTGATCTCAAGTGTCAATGGGGCAATGATCTCACAGTCAGTCCTGTCCCAGCCCCTATGTTGCATGTTCTCCAAGAGCCTCTCGGTTTCCTTCTCAATTTCCTCAGTAGTGAATCGCATCTGAATCTCCCAAGATAGGTTCGCCTTTCGAAAATTTAAACGAATGCTTAGTGAAATCACCAGAAAGATAATTATCAGCACGTAATATATCGACATTTGTCCATTACCCAAGGATATCTTTTTTCAATTTGCGTAGTAGGGATGACCTATGATCCCGAAATTCAGAATACAAGAAGATGTAAGGCAGTGGCTGAAGGAAGACATCCCTTTCTGGGATCACAGCTCGCAACATCTCCCCAGAAGTGAGATGCAAATGGCGAGAATATTCGCCAAGGAGAATGGGATGATCTCTGGAGTCCACGTGGCCAAGGAGGTCTTTGAGACCTGTGGTGTTGAGATCACGTTCTGCATCGAGGATGGAACTATCGTCCAAGAGGGAGACGATATACTGAGACTAAAGGGCCATCTACCTGACATCTTGAAAGCTGAGAGAGTAGCTTTGAACATCCTGTCTCACATGTCAGGAATAACCAACAAGACGCATAAACTAGTGACGTTAGTTCACACCAAATCTATGAACCACAACCTCAGGCTAGCGTGCACGAGGAAGACACTCCCTGGTCTCAGACTTTACCAGAAATACGCTGTTTTCGTAGGAGGTGGAGACACACACAGAATGGCTCTATCCGACATGATTATGCTCAAGGAGAACCACCTGAGGGGAAATTCAACTATCTCAGAGGCGCTCTACACCGCTGCCACAAAGACGTCCTTCTCTCAGAAGATCGAGATCGAGGTGGAGACGATAGAAGCTGCGATTGAGGCAGTGGAAACTGGTATTCCAGAGATCATCATGCTGGATAATTTTCCACCTGATATGATCCCAGAAGCCGTTAAGAAGATTAAGGGGATCAATGCATCAGTACTGGTTGAAGCATCAGGAAATATCACCGAGGATAACATCATCGAGTACGCGGGAACTGGAATCGATATAATTTCAATGGGGAGTCTCACACATTCAGTCAAGGGTTTCGATCTAAGTCTGAGGATTCTAAACTAGCAGCAACCGCCAGAGCCACAACTTCCGCCACCACAGCCGCCAGAGCCACAGCTTCCACCCCCACAACCCCCACTTAGAGCCGAGAGGTCTATGTTAGGGTTCGTAATCCTGAATCCGGGTCTGTCTCCACCTTCGTAGTCTATAGTTGCACCGTCTACATATGGTAGGGATATCCTGTCGACGACGACATTCAAACCGTTGATCACCGTAGTGCTGTCCTCAGAATTGAGGTGGCTGTCCAGAGCCATCCCATATTGAATAGATCCACATCCACCTTGAAGGTAGATCCTGACGTGGAGTTGGTCTGCATTCTCCTGTGAATTGAGGACTGCCTGTATCTGGGAGACTGCCTCATCAGTGATTGATATATTGTTCAGTTGCGTTTGCTGCTCGGAACTTTCCATACGCAGATATCGATTTTGTGCTTTATAAAATAAATGGTGAATGAGAATGGACTATATTTCTAGAACATTGGTGAATTGAATCGGCAACAATCCCCAATCTTTAAACTCCCACCCCACTTGTTTTACTAGGTATCTTGATGATAGAGTCCGCACTTCCAACACGAGAAGACATGATTAAGGAGATTGAAGCTAACAACGAATTTGACATTGTGGTTGTCGGAGGAGGAATAACCGGTGCAGGGATAGCTCGTGACGCAATGCTACGTGGGCTCAGGGTCTGCTTGTTGGACAAGGGAGACTATTCCAGTGGAACATCCTCGCAGAGTTCAAAACTTCTACATGGTGGTTTGAGGTACCTGCAAAACTTTGAATTCTCACTTGTCCGAGAAGCTGCACTAGAGAGGGCAAGAAACATCGAAATCGCACCACACCTCTCCCGAATATACAGGTTCGTCGTCCCCCTGTATAAATGGAGCAAGACTCCAAGAATCATGCTGCGGATGGGGCTCATTCTCTACGACATGCTCGCCTATCCAAAATCGATTGGCAAACACAAGAACCTCGGGAAGAAGGGCTTGGTCAAGATGTACCCATTCCTCAAGAATGACCAACTCGTTGGTGGAGCGTATTACTACGATGTGAGAACCAACGACTCCAGACTGACACTGGCAAATATTCAGTCAGCGACTGCGGGAACTGCCGTATCATTGAACTACTTTGAAGTGACAGAGTGGGAAAGAACCGATGAGGGCATTCTTGTTAGTAGTGTCGACCACGAGACGGGGAAGAAATATGAGATCAAGGGCAGGGTGTTGGTCAATGCCTCGGGTCCTTGGTCAGAACAGATCGAAAGGATGGGGAAGAACTTTGAGGGGAAGATAAGAATTAGAAGAACAAAGGGAACACACATCACGATTCGCCCCAAGTTCGATGACTTCGCGATTCTTATTGCTAACGATGACAATAGGCCGATCTTTCTCATACCGTGGGACGAGTTCACAGTGGTAGGTACCACTGATGATGAATGGAAGGAGAGCAACGAGAGTGTAAAGGCTTCCAAGGCAGATGTGGATTATATCCTCGATGCACTCAACCGACTTTTCCCTGAGGAGAACTACAGCTACGATGACATCTACTCAACATGGGCTGGGTTAAGACCACTTGTTTACCAAGCAGGTAAGGACGAGAGGAAGACCAGTCGGAATCACACGATAAATAACTACGGAGACGTCATAACCATTGCAGGTGGAAAACTCACAACCTATAGAGAGATGGCAAAGCAGACCGTGGACAAGGTGCTCAAGAATCTGGGGTTGCCCATCTCCAAGCACAGGTGCGTCACAGCCAACCTGCCCTTGTGGGGAGCAGGTTATGAGAACTATGAAAAATTCAAGGAAGAGATGAGGAGGAAATTGAGGGAGGAGTATAACATGGCGGAAGACACGGTTAACATGCTCATTGACTACTATGGAAATGCTGTCAATCTCATGCTGAAATTAATCGACGAGAACCCGTCGTTATCCGAGAAACTCGAGCACGAACTCCCCTTCATCCGTGCACAGGTTGTACATGCCATTCGCTATGAGTATGCCCGTAACCCCGTTGATGTCCTGCGTCGAAGATTCCAGATAGCCTTCTGCAAGGGTAACGGAATGGCCTCACTAGACACAACCATATCACTCATGGCCAAGGAATTGGGATGGGATTCGAAGAAATCAGCAGAGATGAAGCAGATGTACATCTCATATGTGAAAGAGTTCATGTCAGTGCCCAAGTGATATTTTGCGTATAGTGTCAATTATACGTCATAAACTAATTGTCTGCTTGATAACAAACTTTCCTGAAACAACTCATCTTCTCTCAGATATACAGGAGAGATCAGAGCGATCTTTTCTCTCGCTCGACATAGGAACGACCCCGAATTACATACCATTAAATATCAAGGTGTCAAGTTGGATTTGCGATGGAAGAATGGTTTGCTTCATTGTTAGGTACATGGAGAGGGGATCAACAACTATACATCAAACCTGACGAATTAACTGCTGAAGGTCATGTCATTGCTACTACTAAAAATCGGTTAGGGAGCAGAATGATCGAGATAGAGTATACTCACTCACTTGATCAGGAAGACTATGTTGGCTTATTGATACTAACAACTGAAAAACCATTGGAAGCTGCTTGGTTCGATAGTTATCACACCAAAAACATAATGCATCTAACAGGAAAGTTCAATGAGAATAAGCTTGTACTTGATGGAGGATTTTACTATAAGGAGCAGTTCTGGAAGTGGATCGTTGAAATTGAAGCACAGGGAAATACTATGACAATCAGACACTACAATCATCCCCCAAAGATGGATCGATACCTTGGGGTAGATGTAAAACTTAGACGTGAAACTTAGTTGGAACGACTCAAGTATTATGGATTTGATATTTTTGCCCACCGCATTCTGCAAGGAGATTAGAGATGCCTGTATGACTACTCTTCGTCTTCGCTGTATGGAATACCTATGCTCTTGGGGGCACGGGCCTTGCCAATCACACCCGCGAGCGCCAGAATGGTGACAATGAATGGTATCATCTGATAGAACTCAATAGGAACTACGAATCCCTTGATGCCACCTGCGCTCAGATTTATCCCGAAGGCGAAGAAGAAACCAAAGAGGAATGACGCGAGAGCTGCACCGATAATAGTCCACTTCCCGAAAATCATCGCAGCGAGTGCGAGGAAACCCTTACCGCCAGTCATCCCACTTATGAATTTGTTGGAAGTCCCGATAGAGAGGATCGTCCCACCAAGTCCACCGAGAGCTCCCGAGAGGATAACTGCGAAGTACTGGTACAGTCTGACATTGATTCCCGCGGTCGCTGCTGCCTGCGGATGCTCTCCTATCACCCGGATCCTCAGACCGTACTTGGTCTTGAAAAGGAAGATGTGACAAGCAGGCACTAGTGCAATTGCTATGTAGGTAAGTGGATTGTGGTTGTTGAGCATCCCGAAAACATCAGGGACCAATCTAAGTACTCCACCAATTCCAGGAACATTGTAGTAATTAGAAAGGATGAAGAAATCGTAGATTGGTCCTATAAGGGGGATTTGTGTGATATCGACGGGTGAGAAAGAGGTGACGGGATCTGATCTTGCTGGTTCCCAGATCGCGCGGTTCAGCACCTCGGTAACCCCAAGTGCGAGGAGGTTGACCGCCACACCCGTCACCACCTGCTCTGCTTTGAAGGTGATGGTAAGGACTGCGTGCAGAAGTCCGAGAACCGCTCCAGCAAATATTCCACCAAGTGTAGCAAGCCAGACATTACCAGTGAGATAGGAGACGTATACCGAGAACCACGCACTCCAAATCATTATTCCCTCGAGTCCGATATTGATAACTCCAGCCCTCTCGTTGAATGTCGCACCGACGGCAGTGATCATGATCGGAACACTCAGCGCGACCATGGAACTCAGCATGGTGGGATCCATGACTTCTCTGAAGACAAAGATATTGAGGGCATACAGACTGTACACTTCTCCCAAACCCAGTACAGACGAGAGCACGAAGAGATAGACTACCAGTATTTCGTAAGCAATGAGGAAGGAAAGAATGAACTTCACCCACCTATTCTTGGTCAGGGTCTTACTATCAAGTAGGGATTTCAGGCTACTCATTTGTCTGCACCTCCTTCCTCGGCCGGAGGATCACTATGACCTCCGTTATACTCTTCGTCAAGGTCTTTGGGTTTAGCTATCTTTGTGAGAAGGTCAATCAACCTGCTGCTGATCAGAGGGGCTGCAATGAAGATGATCAATGTCGCCTGAAGGGTGAAGATCAGGAATTTCGAGATATCCGTGTTAGACTCAAGGTTGAGACTACCCTGCTTCAAATATCCGAACAGTAAGGCAGACAAGATGATCCACAGAGCTGAGTTCTGGGCGACAAGAGCTACTGCAATGCCGTCGAACCCGAGTGTACCCTCGCTGTTGAAGATGTACTTGCGGTAGTTACCCTGAACCTGCAAAGCGCCTGCCAGCCCAGCAAGTCCACCGCTTATCATCATGGACGAGATAATCGCCCAGTCTGTATTTATTCCAGAAGCCCGTGCGGCGCTGATATTCTCCCCGACCGCCCGAACACGGTAACCGTATCTGGTTTTTTCGATAACGAACCATATTATGATCGCAGAGAGAATGGTCGGGAGGATGGACCAGTCAAGGAATGTTGAGAAGTCCTTGTTGATGAGGGGAATAACAGCTGAGGAGTGGATGGGTCTAGTCTGTCCATAAGCATCTACCAATGACTTATCGACAAATGGTGAGTAAGACTGTGAGACAACAAGATACCTGACCAATGACAGTGCTATCTGGTTCATCATGATGGTGACAATGACCTCATGAGCGCCTGTCTTCGCCTTGAGCCATCCGGGTATCCCACCCCATATCAGTCCCGCGATTATTCCGACAACCATTGTGGCAGGTACCATCAAGATTGGAGTAAGCAGAAACCTCAGGGAGGGAGTGGATGGCACGATATTTGCGGCAAATATTCCTGCTGCAGCACCTCCCACGATCATCTGCCCCTGACTGCCGATGTTGAACAGTCCAGCCTTGAATGCCACTGCGACGGAAAGCCCGGTGAGGATAAGTGGTCCTGTCCAGAAGATGATGAGAGCAATCATGTCGGGATTGAGAAGTGGCTCGAAGAAGGTCTTGTTGAAGACCAGTCCCACATCAACTTCATTTCCAAGGACATTTAGAATTAAAATGAGGACAAGGATTGAGATGAAGCTGAGAATGAAGGACATGATGGTAACCATTATTGTCTTCATCCGGGTGTCGGTCGCAAGAGCGCCTAGATTTAGACTCATTCTGCCATCTCCTCCTCGCCACCGATCATGAGATGTGACAACCGTTCCATACCGATCTCATCGATTGTGCCATCAGCAACTTTCCTGCCAGAATACATGACAAGCAGTCTGTCCGAGAGGGTGAGTACCTCGTCCAAATCAGAGGAGACAAGCAGGATAGCGGTCCCCTGATTCCTAAGGCCGATGAGCTCTTCGTGAATCTTTTGCATAACCCCTATGTCCACCCCTCTCGTAGGTTGGTTAACAATCAGGATCTTCGGGTTCTTGGAGATCTCACGACCAACAATGACCTTCTGCTGATTTCCCCCACTGAGGTTCTTTATCTTGGAATTGACGCTTGGGGTCTTTACTGTGAATCTCC
>JALWRB010000352.1 GCA_027077875.1 Candidatus Heimdallarchaeota archaeon | reverse complement strand
ACGTTCAAGAGACTATGAAAAGACTAACCTATCCCATCAAGATCATAGACCCGTATTCTTTAACCGAAATCCTTGATCTCTTCGAGGGGTCTACGATCCAGCCTGTACAGGTTTAGAATTTGGCATTATAGTTAAGCCCAAGGGCTAGATTTACATTATCACAATTCCTAGATCCTGTATGTACAAGTTTTCTGAAGAGCAGGAACTAATCCGCAGCACAATACGTGACATCGTTAATGACCAGATAAAGCCCCGTGCCAAGATGTACGATGAAGAGGAGCGATTCCCAACCGAGAACATAAAGGATCTGAGAGACAACGGTTTCCTTCATCTGACCTTACCCGAGGAGTACGGTGGTATCGGTGCCGATATTATGACATATGCCACGGTGACGGAGGAGATCGCAAGAGGGTGTGCCTCTACAGCTACAATCTTTGCTGGAAACAACTCGCTCGGTATCTCCCCTATCATGATGTTCGGTACTGAAGAGCAGAAAGAGAGACTGATCCCGTACTTCACCAAGGAGGAGGGTCTGGGTGCATTCGCTCTTTCCGAACCCCATGCCGGCTCTGACCCAGCATCCCTGAGCACAAGGGCCAAGAAGGATGGGGACGAATGGGTAATCAATGGATCCAAGTTCTACATAACCAACGCAGCAGAAGCTAGCATATTCATCGTCTTCGCAAGAAGCAATGACCAACCCGGTCATAAGGGAATATCGATGTTCGCTGTTCCTGCGGACACTCCTGGGATTACCGTCATGCCACCTGAGAAGAAGATGGGAATTAAGGCTAGTGTGACCTCAGCAATGACCTTCGAAGACGTCCGTATCCCAGCAGATAACCTGATCGGTCAGGAGGGTAAGGGTCTGAGTCAAGCACTCAGTATACTTGACAAGGGAAGGATTGCTGTAGCAGCACAGGCAACAGGAATATCTCAAGCAGCATATGAGGACTCTCTAAAGTATGCTCAGGAGAGGGTTCAATTCGGCAAACCCATTATTAGTTTCCAAGGTATCCAAATGATGATTGCTGAAATGGCGACAAAGATCAATGCAAGCAGGCTCCTCTACCAGAATGCTGCAGTACTGCAGATGGAGGGCAAACGTTTCACCCAAGCGGCTGCTATGGCCAAATTATTCGCCTCCGAAGCAGCGACCGCGGTGACTCACAAAGCCATTCAGATTCATGGAGGAGGCGGCTTTCTCAAAGATTTTGAAGTCGAGAGATACTACAGAGATGCACGTGTGACTGAGATCTATGAAGGGACATCCGAGGTCATGAAGATGGTGATCTCCCGCGAAGCACTGAAAATGTAATGACGCGTATCAATTCAACAATTTATAATGATTCAAGTCTTACGGTATTCTATGAGCGAGTTAAGACAAATAGAATTGGACAGCCTCCGTAAGCATATCCTTGTTGATGGCTTTGACATGATCTTGGACCTGGAAAGAAGCAAAGGGTCCAACTTCGTTGACAAGAGGACTGGAGATAAATACCTCGATATGGCCAGCTTTTTCGCCTCCATGCCATTCGGTCTAAATCACCCACTCTTTGATAATCCTGAGGTGAAAAAGGATCTACACCTCGCAGCTACAAATAAAGTAGCAAACAGTGATTTTTACACGGAGCAGATGATTGAATTTGTCGACACTTTCGCAAATGTTGCAGTCCCTAAACAGTTCAAGCACATGTTCTTCATTGAAGGAGGAGCACTTGCAGTCGAAAACGCTCTCAAGGCATCTTTTGACTGGAAGGTGAGGAAGAATCTTGCAGCTGGTAAGGGTGAATTGGGCTCACAGATCATTCATTTCAAACAGGCATTCCACGGTAGATCGGGGTATACACTTTCACTGACCAATACCTCTGACCCCCGCAAGTACATGTACTTCCCCAAATTCGACTGGCCCCGAATCACCCCCCCCACTATTGTCCATCCACTCGCAGACAATATTGAGGAGGTCAAGAGAAGGGAGGAAGAGAGTCTCATGCAGATTGAACAGGCAATAGCTGAGCGATCCGATGACATCGCAGGCCTAATCATCGAGCCTGTCCAAGCAGAAGGCGGTGATAACCACTTCAGACCAGAGTTCTTCAAGGAGATCAGAAGACTCACTCTGGAGAATGATATAATGCTCATCTATGACGAGGTTCAGACCGGGATGGGATTGACTGGAAAGATGTGGTATTCCGAGTACCTACCAGATGCACAGCCAGATGTCTTCAGCTTTGGAAAGAAGTCACAGGTCTGTGGGATCGTTGCGACAGACCGTTTCGACGAGGTGGAGAAGAATGTGTTTGAGGAATCAAGCAGGATAAACTCCACATGGGGCGGAAATATTGTTGATATGGTCAGATCCAAGTACTACCTCGAAATTTACCAGAAAGAGAACATTCTGGATAACGTCAATAAGCAGGGAGAACATCTAATGAAAAGGTTGCACGAGCTCCAGGAGAACTCTGAAGTATCAAATGTGAGAGGAGTTGGACTGATGGCGGCTTTCGATCTCCCAACCACCGATATGAGGGACAAGCTGAGGAGCGAGCTTTTCAAGAACAAGCTCATCATGCTTGCTTGTGGAGACCAGTCCATAAGGTTTAGGCCTGCTTTGAATATCACTGCAGACGAACTCGACCAAGCCTTCGATATCATCACCAAATCAATGTCAGTTTTGCGCTAATTACTGCTAATTTTTTTGAGATTATTTTACCAATAGTCCACCCAACATTCTGTATGTCCTATAGATATATATTAATTTTGCCAAAATCTTAAGATCATTTTTTGTTCTCCCCCCAAAAAACATTTTTAAGAATAGTATTCACAGACGAATCGATGCGTGCAAAATCACCATTACCTCCTCAGTCTTTACAGGTACTTGAATATCTTCGGAACATGGGGTCGAGGACTCAGAGAGAGATTATAGAGGAACTTAATCTCCCTACCCGAACTGTCAGGTACTCAATCAGGCGACTATTGGAAAAAGACTTCATAGTAAAACAACCCAATCTGAATGACATGAGGAGCGTGTACTACGCAGTAAGTCCTGATTTAACAAACTTTGATGAAATTGTCAAGAAGGAATTTGCTCACGTTTAATCCTTGGATTTTGCGAAGCTTAGAACCCACTTTTCAGTTGATTTCACAGTCACTTGCTTGACTCCCAGAGGAGTTTTTATCTCCAATCCAGACTCGATGTCCCCCTTGATCTTGGTCTTGAGCAGGTTGTCACGGAGACCTGTGCCATCAGCTTTCAGCGCTGCCTCCTTTGCAGTCCACATCGCATTGATCACATTTGAATTGTCAGGGATGATACCGTACATGTCCTGCTCCTTCTGGGTAAAGGCGGTCTTGATGATCGATTTCTTCCTCTTGACATTCTTTTCGAGATCGATTCCGAATTGCTCCTTATCCATAGAGACTGCAATGACTATACCATTAGAATGGGTCTTGCTCAAGGGAAACTTACTATCTCCCCAGAGACCGTAAGGTCGTCCTTCCTCATCCCTGATGATAGTTATGTCAGGTTCACGGATGTTGTGGATAATACCTAGAACAAGCTTGGACGCAATTATCCCAGAGAGCCACTCCAGTCTTCTCTTCTTTACCTTGAGCTTGTCCAATCGGAGACGCTCTGACTCCGTGAGGAATTCCTCAAGAAACTCATCGGAAATGCCGCCAAACGCGTCTATGGACAATGTTACAGCATTAATACCCAGGGACCCGACAAGGTGCTTCACAGTAGCGATGTCAAGATCGTAGGTGTGCTTGAACCTTAGTTTGTGCTTGACCTTCCCCGTGTGGATCATGCTGAATTCGTGGAGGTCGATGACTATTGATCCTGTCTTGTCCAAGGCCTGTACATGATATATGGAGTGCCCGTCTTCCTCGCGGAGGAACACTGCGAAGACGTACTCTACCGGATTCGGGTTCTTGTAGAGCTTGACCTGTTTGATCCCTGCGGGAAGTGACATCCTCTTGTTGGTGAGCAGATCATACATTCCTGCTGTCTGGAAGCAAGCCTCTATTACCAAGGGATTGATTTTTGTCTTCTCGTACTCCACATCACGAAATTGTTCATCCTCTGGGAGAGAATAGCGAGTGCCAACACTGACCTCACCTAGTGCCAAGACCTCAGAGAGAACCTGGAACCTCGGTCCATGAAAGAATATCTCGTAGATCTTCTCTTTAGAGATGAGGGGCTCTTCAGGTGCAAACCACTGTAGTTGATCACTGTCGAGTACCGGAAAGGTTCTGACCATTGCCTTGTCCACCAACTCTGCAGAGAAATGCTCCCTGAGATCACCCAGTTGTTTACCATCCGGTCCGATAAATTTGGACTTGACGTCGAAATGCAGGGACAGTGAGGACGCACTCGCAGAGGTGATAGCGCTGATCTCCAAGGGTTTGTCCCGAGGGAGTTTGATCGGGGACTTGAACTCTATGTTCCTGAACTCGGTGATCGAGCCCCCGAGAATTGCTCCAGTTTCTGCCATGAATTCCAAGCCCATGACTCCTGGAAGCACTGCCTTCCCATCAATCCTATGATGGTCAAGATACAGGTCGCGCTGAAGTGAGATGACTCTCCTTGCTGTGATGTTGTCTGCGGTCTTGAAGACGCAGTCGATCATGGGGAATTCTTCCAATTCCTCTTCTGATTTGAGCTGCGTGCTACCTTCATCTGCTTTTGCGATCAGTGAGCTCAAGTCCTCAGATTGGGTCTCCTCGGATTCGGTCTCTTCGGAATCAGTCTCCTTGGAATCAGTTTCTTCGGATTTCGTTTCTTCCTGCTCAGTCTTTACCTCCCCGATCTCTTTCCCCGACTTCTCATCATCAGATGGATCTTTGTCGATGAATCTGACTTTGCTGGCCAAACCTCCAAGCTCACCACTGACGACGACCTCTGGCTCTGCACCGTATCCAAACTCTTCGACAAAGTGCTGCACGCCCTCATCAAATGGGATGGGGGTCACACCTAGGGCAGAGAGAACCTTAAGCGTAGAACCACGGGTAGCCATTCCAACCCCCTCCCAAGCAGACCAGTCGATCACCGAGGCGACTGTCGTCTCACTGTTCAGTTGGGCAAGCCTCTTTGCGAGATACTCATTGGCTGCAGAGTAATCCGCTTGGGTGGCGTTCCCGAATCTTCCCGCTACAGAGCTAAACGCCATGATTCTCTTGATGTTGGACAGGTCAACTCCTTGGAGAATGTTCTCAAGACCGTCCACCTTGATGCCATAGACCATCTCGAACTCCTCGACACTCTTCTTCTTGGTCGGTTTGGAGATCTCAACTCCCGCCCCGTGGATGATGTAGTGGACCTCCCCGAATTCGTCCACGATCTCCGAGACTGCCTGCTTCATCCTATCTGCATCCCTGACGTCAACTGATTTGTACACGACTTTCGCTCCCATACTTTCCAGCTCCTTGATGGCGCTGAAGACTGCTGCAGACTTTGTGTACTTTGACCACTCTTTCTCCAGCATAACGGGTGTTACTCGTTCGTTGTTCTCCTTAAGCTCGTCAAGAAGTTTCTGCTTCCTCTCTTTGAGGCCTTTCTCATCCAATGCTGAGATCTCGGGTGCGTCATCTCTGATCACAGTACGTCCGAGGAGAGCTACGTTTACTCCTGTGGATACTATCTCCTTAAGGCAGACGAAGGTGATGCCCTGAGCTCCACCAGAGACTATGATGGAACTGTTCTCGGGGAGTTTGAATTCCCTGAACTCGGGATCAACCTCCAAGAGTGACACAATCTTTCGTGTTTCACCATCGAGTATGACCTCCTGTCCAAGAGCGTTCTTAATCTCCCGAAATTCCATCTCCTTCGTGGCTTTAGAGCTCACGATTATCTTTGAGCTAATATTGTCGAACTCGGCATCTAGCGCCTTGAACAGTCCTCCAAGAGCACTTTGGTATCCACTCATCGAGTGGAGAGTTGCCCTTTCGGTATGGACGAGAAGTACCAGCCTTATTTCCTTGTCCACATGTTCTTTGAGAACCTTGTAATACTCAGGGATTGAACCTGACTTCTCGGTAGGATCGACAATGATGAGATCACCACCAACGTACCCGTTAATGCCAGAGATTGTATTCTCCAACTCTTCGAGCTCACCGATGACAACCGGATCGTTGAGTTCTATCCCATCATAATCATCTGACGGGACGTACCGAATGAGGTACTTGTGAGACTTCACACCAGCGTCCTCCCTTACAGTCAATTGTTCAGCAAGTCTGTCAAGAGTAGTCTCGGGTTTGAAGTCTGACGGAACTGAAAGTCCAAAGTGCTTAGCAGTTTCCGAGATTATGTGCTCATACTGCTTATCTGTGGCGCCCAGATCCACTTTCACATCTGTGGTAGGTGCGATGAGACTGTCAGGATACCCAGTAAGCTCTGAGGTCTTAGCTATCAGGATATCGAGTATCTCCTTACTCCGATTCTCATCCACACGCTTCACTGGCTCAGGAGTGGACTGCTTCTCAGAGCTGGACATCGAACCAGCGTAGGAGAGGACAAAATCAACCATCTTGTTGATAGTTGAAACATCTCCTAAATCGAGATTCTCGTCATATGGGATACCGTATTCCTCACGGATCAGACCTATAATCTCGGCCTGCTTGACAGTATCTACACCGAGGTCTGCTTCTAAGTCCAGATCCAGATCAAGCATCTCTGGTGGGTAGCCTGTCTCGGAGGCGATAACCGATACAACCTTTTCCAGAATTGCACCTCTATCCTCGGAGCTTACCTCGGGTATGGTCTTGGTTGATTCTTCGACTTTGGCTGTTGTGGTTACAGATTCCGTGAGTGATGTGATGTTGTTCCTGACAAAATCTCCCACTTTAGCAATGGTATTGTAATCCGCGAGATCGATGTTCTCATCGAACGGTATACCATACATCTCCCTAATCTCTCCGAAGATCTCTGCTTGCTTCACAGTGTCTATCCCGAGATCTGCCTCCATATCTAGGTCTGGGTCCAACGTCTCAAGTGCGTAGCCTGTTGCTTCTGAGACTACCGAGAGAACCTTCTGCATGATTTCCTCGGGATCAATTTTACTCTCAGATACCACTGAGGTTTGAGTAGATTGCAATGTGGCAGAATGATCTACTACTGGCGGTTGTCCACCCTTACCTGCGTTATCCATGACGAACTGAGCGACCTTCCTGATGGTGTTATACTCACCCAGATCAAGGTTCTCGTCGAACGGGATATCGTACTGCTCCCGAACCTCTCCGAAGATCTCCGCTTGCTTGACGGTGTCTATCCCAAGATCGGCCTCCATATCAAGATCTGGATCCAGGGTCTCGAGGGGATATCCCGACTGCTCAGCAATGGTGTCCAAAACCTTCTTGAGTACCTCGTCTGCATCGAGTGAGGATGTCGTTGGTGAAGAGCTTGTCGGAGTTTCTGTCACTGGTTGAGCATATTCGCTCGTTCCTGAGGTATTGTCCTTCACGAACTGCTCTATCTTTCTAATCGTATTGTACTCCCCCAAATCGAGGTTCTCGTCGAATGGAATACCATAAGATTCCCTGATATCACCGAAGATCTCTGCCTGCTTGACAGTGTCAATACCCAGATCTGCTTCTAGATCCATGTCAACATCCAATGTCTCCTTTGGATATCCAGTGCTCTCCGCAATTCTGTCTAGGATATCCTCGAGTAGGTTCCCTTGAGGTGCTTTGGGTGCAGATACACGAGCAGGTGTCGATCTGCTCGGCTTGGCACTCTTCTGTCCCCCTGAGGACAAGCTGACCGTTCCTGTGGCTATGCTGTCTAATTCACCTACTGTGAGATCCTCCTTGTACTGGGAACTCTTGCTACCTAGGATCTCCTTCACATCATGTTCTGATAGTCCAAGGTCATTTTTCAGTGACAAATTGTCCAACAACATTGATTCGGGATAGCCCGTCTTCTGCGACAGTACCTGCATGACCGAGCCGGAGTATGTGACAACCGATGGAGTAGGTCTTACCTTCTCCTTTACTGGCTTAGCTGTGGATTTCGTTGACTGGGACACTGGAATCTTAGGTGGGCTTCCATTATCCTTCAGTCTCAAGGTCTTACCGATGTTGATTAGCTGTTCTACAGAACCACCAATGGATTTTAGCCACTCGTTGTACTTGGTCGATTTCCTCTCACCAGTGCTCGCTTTTCTGTAGAGGGCAAAGGCGAGCTGTGAACCGAATCCCGCAGCAATCCTGAATGCATAGTCCAGAGGGATTTTCTCACCCTTGGATAGTCTGAGATTGCCTAGACTCTCATCGGGTTCTTGGAAGTTGGCAATTGGAGGAACAACTCCGAGCTCTAGAGCCTTAATTGCTATCGCATCCTCAATTCCTGCTCCCATTGGGTGGCCAGTGAAACCCTTGGTGTTAGCGACCACAATCTTGTCGGCGTCCTCTCCGAATGTCTCTCGAATAGAGTTTATCTCAGCTGCAGCAGATCCACCCCGAGCGGGAGTATAGGTCTCGTGGCTCATGAACATGCACGATTTGGCGATGTCGCTGGTCGTCAAACCTGTCTGCTTGGCGACGATGTTCATGAACTTCTTCATCTCAGCCGTGATGTGTGCGACGTCCAGACGTGTGCCGTGGAATGCGGAGTTTGCATAGTGAGTTCCAATGATCTCAACGATGGGCGCAACCCCTCTTCTCCGGGCCTCGGATCGGGTCTCGATGACGAGTCCAACCGCTCCCATTCCAACGATCATCCCGTTCCTTCTTCGGTCGAACGGTAGGGCAGCTTTCTTGATATCGCCCTCAGTTGTGGCCGCTCCTGAGATGAGAAATCCTGATCCTATCCACTCGAAGAGGTTCTCACCGGAGACATTGTCCGCGGAGATAATGATGACCCTCTCACACCTTCCATTCCTGATCCAATCTTCGGCAATTCCAACAGCTTGGGTCGTGGAAGCACAGGCTGCGTTTGTCTGTGTATTCGGACCGTATGCCTTTATCAACTGTGCAAATTGGGAGTGACCCATGGACAGGATCCTGAACAGGAACTTCCTGTTGAACTCAAAGACTGAACGGTGCTTCTCCAGATCCTCTAATTCCGCATCCAGAAAATCAAGAAGAGGGTTCTCTGAACCCTTCTTTCTCTCACGACGGGAAACCTCTCCGTATACCTTTCGGATGACATCAATGGCATTCTCCGCGTACTTGTTCTGGTAGAAGTGGGAAATGTCTTCCACCAAGCTGTCAAAACCGGGGAATGCGGATGCAAATATGACTCCGGTATTCTCTTGGAGATCTGGGGGAAGTACCCAGTCACCCGGGAGGTAGCCACCCGTGGTGGTCTTGTTGTACTGCCTGACGAGTGGGATACCTGCATCCTTCAGAGCCTCCAGACCTGCGGCAATGGCCAATTTTGTCGTGATGTCGTAAGCCCCGACCATCTTCTCTGCTATCTGGTACTCCTTGACAAGATCAAATGTGCCGGGCTGACCTGCAAGTTTTATGACATTGTCTCTAGAATCGATCTTCAGGAATGAGCCACCGCCTGATTTGGACTTGACCAAACGGTTGATGTTCTTGTCTGTCTGCTGGAGCTCTTTGGTCTCACCCACGGGATCGATCAGGTTATCTCCCCGGAGGATCCTTCTGATGTTCTCGGGATCAAATATTTCTTTGTTCTTCCCCGGCAGTCCAACCCCAGTACCCGTAACGACAATCTTGTCGAGATTAATTCCGTACTTTTCAAGTAGGCTACTTTCACTTCCATGTCCTGCGTAATTCATCTTGAACTTCTCGAAGGACTCTCGAACAAACGATGAGAAAGCCTGACCTTGGAACTTCATGAACTCCTCAAAGAGGGGGTCGGAGTGAATATCCTTGTCAATCATCGGAGTAATGTCCACAGTGGACTCTGTTGATCTCACTGCAATAGGTGGTGAGACGGGTTGAGGATCTGCCCTGATCCTGACTGGAACTCTCGTCTTCTCAATCTTAGGTTTGATCTTGAAAGCCTCGTCCTCACGAGCATCTGTAAGGTCATAACCGAGTGCTATTAAGGCTGCAAGACTCTCACAAAAGTGGTAGATACCACCTTTCTTTGGATGATTGGTAACCACGGAAACGATTTCCTTGTCTTCGAGTATCTCTGCTACGAATGATGCGAGAGCTCTCTTTGGTCCGACCTCAAAGAAGAGTCGTGCACCTGCGTTATACATTGATTCCGTCTGTGCGGTCCACTCCACTGGAGACTCAACTTGCTTTTCAAGTAACTCCCTTATCTTCTCAGGATCTTCGGGATAGAAGTCTCCTAGCACATTCGAGGATACTGGAATTTTTGGTCTGGAGAAAGTGATGGTTCTGAGGTACTCTGCAAGGGTTTTAGCTGCTGGTGCCACGATTTTGGTGTGGAATGCAGCGGATACATTCAGCTTTATTGCCTTAATTTTCTTCTCGGAGAAGACCTTAATTGCTTCCTGAACCCCCTCCGTTGAACCCGAGATTACTACACGCTTTGTACTATTCTTGTTCGCAGCGATTGCATATCCCTCGACCTCTTCCTCGAGGATCTTGACCACCTCATCGAGGCTTCCGGAGATCGAGGCCATTGTGCCCTTGTCGTCAGCGTCGACATCAGACATAGCTTTCCCTCTTATTGCAACTGCCATCAGTGCATCGGGGAAGCTCAGGACTTCTGCTGCGACCAGAGCTGCGTACTCCCCGAGTGAGTGACCGGCAACCATGTCCGGTTCAACACCAAATTCCTTGAACAACCTGAACAGAGCTATGTCTGCGGTCAGCATGGCGGGTTGGGTGTACTGGGTCTGCTTGAGGACTTCCTCTGCTTTCTTTGTGTCTCCCTTAGAGAAGACAAGGGAGCTGAGTTTCTTCCCGAGAAACTCTTCGAGAACCTCGTCTGCCTCGTCAAATGTCTCCTTGACGACAGGATACCTACTCGCTAGGTCTGCGAGCATGTTTACATACTGGGAACCCTGACCGGGGAAGAGGAATGCCAACTTGCCAGTGGGGATGCCCTCGGAGTAGAATATCCCCCTCGCCCTTGCACCTTTCCGAATTGATTCTTTGTCAATCACCGAGGAGGCGAACTCGAGGTTCTTCTTCAACGCCTCGACGTTTGTTGCAGCGAATGAAAGGACAAGGCTCCCCGAGTTCGGTGTGCTAATTTTCTCCCGGACTTCAGCCAATGTCATCGCAGCGGGATCCTCTGTGAGGTCCTTGTTCGGAACTTTGGAGATTGCTGATATTATCTGATCCTTAAGTTGGTTGGCGTCTGATGAGCTAAATGTGAATACCTCTCCTAAGCTCTTACCGTATTTCTCCATGTATGTGTTGTAGTCCAGTGCTTCGACAATCTTCCTGTCTGGAAAATAGTTAAAGTTGGGGTTGTACTCCTCCATAATCAGGTGGAAGTTTGTACCGCCAAATCCAAATGCAGAAACTCCGGCCTTCCTTGTCTTGGATGAGTCGTGATCCCACGGCTTAGCCTGTGTGTTTACGTAGAAAGGTGAATTGTCCCAGTCGATCTTAGGGTTAGGAACTTTGAAATTGATCGATGGAGGGAGAGTCTTATTGTAGAGTGACAGAGCCACTTTGAGAACCGCGGCAGAACCAGCAGCGCTCTTGAGATGACCGATCTGGCTCTTGATAGATCCCAGAGCGATTGAACGCTTTTCAAGATTGGCCTCACTGAAGACCTTCTGCAGGGTAGCGACCTCAACGACGTCACCGACAGCTGTGGAGGTTCCGTGTGCCTCGATGAGAGTGATGTCCTCGGGAGTGACCCCTGCATTGGTCAAAGCTCTACGGATGGCCAGTTCCTGACCAATTGGGTTAGGTGCGGTGATGCCCTTCCCCTTCCCGTCTGAGGACGATCCGACACCTCTGATTATTGCGTAGATGGTATCACCGTCTCTTATTGCATCCTCCAATCTCTTCATGAGGAAGAATCCCACTCCCTCACCCATGACAAAACCATTGGCATCCTTATCAAACGGTCGGGAACCATCTGGCGAGAGTGCTCCAATCTTGCAGAATTTCACGAAAGAAGAGATCTCATTGCTCCGATCTGCTCCACCGCAGAGCACGGCATCAACCTCACCTGAGACCAGCGACTTGTACGCTTGGTCAACCGCTGCAATAGAAGATGCACAAGCTGCATCAGTGGTCATGTTCTTCCCCCGTAGGTTGAAGACATTTGCTACTCTTCCAGCGATCACATTTGCCAGCTCTCCGGGCATGGAGTCCTCGGTGATCTCAGTTAGGGGTTTTAGGTACTTCTCCTTTAGGTGAATAAGCATTGACTGCTGGGATTGGGAATCGAGCTGCTTGAATTCCTCGGTGCTCTTCAAGGACTGCTCTACCTCTGGAAAGTACACTCTTCTTGTGTACTGCCTTACGATTTCTCCACCCATGGAGTTACCCAGTATAACAGCTGTATTTTCATTGTTGATATTAGCACCTTCCAATGCCTGTCTTGCAGCCTCAAGTGCCATTTGCTGTACGGGATCGATCTGTTTGGCAACCTTTGGAGGAATTCTGAATTTTACACTGTTGAATTCAAAGTCTGTGATCCAAGAACCAATCTTAGAGTACGTTTTATCAGGTGCATTCCTGTCCTCATCGTAGTAGAGCTCAGGGTCCCACCGTTCCTTTGGAACCTCACGTATCGAGTCTCTCCCGGTTCGAACATTCTCCCAGAATTCCTCGATATTATTCGCGTCCGGCATGACCGCACCCAATCCGATTATCGCAACCGGATCACCTGGGTAAGTGACGCGAGTTCGAGAGAATTTAATTTTGGTCTTTTGTTTCTTAGAATTAGATGTCATATGCTATTCACCTTTAAATTATTACAATCTCAGCTTTAATTCTGGATTGATAAATCATACTTTTGTTGGGGTAAACATCCCTATCCGCAATCTCAAAGTGCGTAGATACAAATTTCCAAAGATTCCTATATTTTCGTAACTTTGAAGAATCTGAGCTTAAATCTAATATATTCAGTCTACAGATATTCTTTCTCAATAATACGAAATTAAAGATCATTCAAATAGGAAAAACGTCAGAATCTGTGTTTTCAATATTATCTAGCTATAAAATAATGAATATCGTATGTGACTGTACGAACTTAGAGCGGCATGTTCCCGTGCTTTCTCTTCATGCGAGTCTCTCGTTTGCTCAGAAGAGGCCATAGACTTTCAATAAGCTTTGGTCGTGTTTCCGATGGAAGGATCACCGCATCCACATAACCCAGACTCGCTGCTTCGTACGGATTGTAGAATTGATCCTTATACTCCTTCTCGATCTTTAGTCTCTCCTCCTCTGGATTGTCCGAATTCAATAAATCCCTCCTGAAGATGACGTTGACCGCGGCTTCAGAACCCATGACAGCAATCTCTGCTGTCGGCCATGCAAGGTTGACATCTGTCCTAAGATGCTTAGATGCCATGACGATGTATGCCCCGCCGAAGGCCTTTCTAGTAACGACCGCAATCTTGGGGACTGTAGCTTCACAATACGCATACAACATCTTTGCTCCATTCCTGATGATCCCTCTCCATTCTTCGTCTTTGCCGGGTAGGAACCCAGGGACATCCACGAAGGTGATAATTGGTATGTTGAATGCATCACAGAATCTGATGAACTTGGAACCCTTGATCGAGGCCTCGGAATCCAAAGCCCCAGCAAGAACGGTTGGTTGGTTTGCTACAATTCCAACTGGGTAGCCATTCAATCTTCCGAATCCTACGATAATATTCCGAGCCCACTTTTCCTGAACTTCAAAGAAGTCCCTATGATCTAAGATCTCGCGGATTATTCCTTTCATGTCATATGCCTGCTTGGAGTCATCAGGGATTACGGTATTGAGGAAGTCTGACATCCGGGCCTTGTCATCCGTGGGATCGATGCTCGGTGGGTACTCAAGGTTATTGGAGGGGATAAAGCTCAGTATTCTCCGAATTATATTAATCGAGTCTTTCTCGTCTTCTCCCTCAAAATGAGCAACTCCTGACTTATAGGAGTGAATTGAAGCCCCTCCGAGATCCTCGAAAGAGATGTCCTCGCCCGTCACCGTTTTGACCACACTAGGACCTGTTACGAACATGTGGGATGTGTCCTTGGTCATAATGATGAAGTCGGTAAGAGCAGGAGAGTACACTGCACCACCTGCTGAGGGACCCATAATTACACTGATCTGCGGGATGACGCCGGATGCGTTCACATTCCTGAAGAAAATCTCTCCGTATCCTGCCAATGCCGCTACACCTTCCTGAATCCTTGCCCCACCTGAGTCGTTGAACCCAACAATCGGTGCTCCATTCTTCAATGCTTGATCCATGATGTGAGCGATCTTCATTGCATGGGCGTTACCGAGCGAGCCTCCGATAACCGTGAAGTCCTGCGAGTAGACGTATACCAGTCTCCCATTTACCCTTCCGTACCCGGTGATCACTCCATCACC
>JALWRB010000351.1:2364-3797 GCA_027077875.1 Candidatus Heimdallarchaeota archaeon | reverse complement strand
TTAGCGGGGATCACCGTCTTTGCTCCCTTCTCATAGAACGCCCCCTCTATGCCATGGATGGAGATTGCGGGATTCCTCCAGTTATCCATGAGGATCTGAACTGGGTCCTCCTCCTTCAGCAGAGTCCTCAGACCGTTGCTCTTCTTGAATTGCTCGATATCGAAGGGGATGTTCTTGTAGCGACTGAGCTCAGCATCGGTGACGGGAGCAACGTCATCATAAAAACCTGGGATTGTCGCCCTGTCTTCGCTGTCGATGAGTTTTGCCATGATGTGCACTAGGTCAGTCATGGGCTCCCTCATGATCCCTCCACCTAGGCCACTGTGCACGTCCTTAACCGGTCCTTGGATCTCGATGCCCATGTAGGCCATACCTCTGAAACCGTAGTCCATTCCGGGTGCATCGTCGCTGAACCATGCGGTGTCCAAGATCACGATCCCATCGATCCTCCCCAACCACGATCTGTTCTTCTCAAGTGTCTCCTCAAAGCCACCCGAGCTTGACTCCTCCTCTCCTTCATAGATGAACCTGAAGTTTACAGGAAAATCACCTTCTTCTTTGAGTTCTTGAAGTGCAGTTAGTGTCGCTGCCAAAGGGCCTTTGTCGTCGCTCGCCCCTCTTGCGTAGAGGTACCCGTCCTCCTCAATCGGTTCGAATGGCTCACGCTCCCATCCGTCCGACTTGAGTGCGGGTTGCACGTCGTAGTGGGAGTACAGTGCGAGAGTCAACTTTTCAGGGTCGTCTCCAAGCTTTCCTAGGAGCAGTGGGTTGAGACCTTTGACCTCGTTGTCAACGAGTCTCGTCTCTGCTCCTAGATCATCTAGGATGGACTTGATCGTTTCCGCTGTTCTGAGAGCATCTTCCCTTTTTGTTGGATCCGCACTAATGGAGGGGATTTTCACTAGGGTCTTGAGTAATTCAACTGGGTCTGCCATGACCCTGACATGGTGGCTATCAATACAAAGGTTATCCTAATCCTAAGGACAATTACACGAAATTTCATATGTGGTAGGACTCAGTACAGGTTGACATGAAGACGGCTTGCAACAGTGACGTCTCGGACGAGAAGATATTCACAACTTACAAGGGTAAGAAGATCTACTTCTGCGAGCAGGAGTGCCTCGACGAGTTTTTAGATGATCCAGAGGAGTTCCTTAGATCTGATCATTTCCTCTTAGAATTCGAAATTCTAGAGGACATGCAATAAGGTAATAAGCTAATAGGAAAGGACTGAAATAATATGGAAAAGGTCAGAATCAAAGTGCTGGGGAGCAAAAGGGAGGATCTGGGGACTTTCGAAGTCGAGAGGGGAACCCGGCTCTTCAATGCTATACTGGACTCCGGTGTCGATATTCTCAACAAGTGCCCTACGAAGGGGACGTGTGGGAGGTGTGCTGTCAAATTCATTCGTGGTGAACCTAATACCCATACTC
>JALWRB010000351.1:0-2354 GCA_027077875.1 Candidatus Heimdallarchaeota archaeon | reverse complement strand
TCTTGCCGAGCAGAAATTAATCTATAAATGGATCTTCAAGGGAGACGGTCCAGATCTCTCCGAGGAAGGAGTACGGGCTTCTTGTCAGATCTATGTCACTGAGGATGCTGAGCTTCAGGTTCTCTACCGGGAATCTGAGCACGACATCAAACGTTCTGACCAACCTCCTGCAACAGAGATTCTCCCTGATCCCGAATGGAAAGAGGGAAAACCCTCCCGAGTACTTCCTGAAGGGTACACCTTCCCGCCCAAGAAATAACATCTGTAATTAGCCCATTGCCTCATCTTTTTCTTTGGTTAGTTCAGCACAACCTGTGGCAAGCGAGAAAGACCTTCAGGCTATCTACTTCACCTCCAATGCAGGTGTCGTCATCAT
Source organism: Candidatus Heimdallarchaeota archaeon (assembly GCA_027077875.1). Lineage (GTDB taxonomy): Archaea > Asgardarchaeota > Heimdallarchaeia > Heimdallarchaeales > Kariarchaeaceae > S139-21. Next base: position 1,978 of record JALWRB010000351.1, on the reverse strand, counting down.
TTTCTCATACCTCGTCCTCTTCCTAAAGGAACGGGGGATATCGGAAACCGAGATCGGATACCTTGCCGTATCTTTCTCCTTTGCAATGCTTCTTTCCAACACCCTGTTCGGGAGACTCTCTGACAGCAAGGGACGTAGACCTTTTCTGCTCTCGGGGCTACTTGCTGCTTCTCTCTCCTCCCTCCTGTATATCTTCCCAACGACCCTTGGAGGATTCTTTTTAGCCCGTATGCTCAACGGGATATCACTTGGGATATTCCCTGCTTCTATCGTGGGTGTAGCGAGTGACAGGAGTCTCAAACTTGGAAAACTTACGGCATATGGGTCTATTGGCTGGGCGACTGGTGGTTTGATTGGTGGGTTCCTCGCAGAGGTCATGGGATTGGACTGGTTATTTGTCGCCTCTGCTGTTCTGTACATGATCGCTTTCCTCATCGTCATGACCTCGGGGACTGGTGAGTCCTTCGTACCCGCAGAGACAGTCGTGCATGAAAATCCCCGGGAGATGTACATGAAGGCACTTCGGAAGAACTGGGTAATCTACCTCTTGTTCGTCATGAGGCACGGGACCGCGAATTCAATCTGGATTTTCTGGGCGCTCTTTCTATCCGAGGACCTTCAGTTAACCACATCTCAAATTGGAATCGTTCAGGCGACAAATATGATAACACAATTTGTCTTCATGAGGACAGTGACGGACAAGATGAACCCTAGACTCATGGTCATCTTGGGTGGCTTCACCTCTGCCCTTGCTTTCTGGACATTCACAATAGCTGGCGACTTTACTCAGATCGTCCTTTCCCAAGTCATCCTCGGTTTCTCCTGGGCGATGTTCTACGTCGGAGGGCTGAGAACTGTGGAGATGAGGAGCAGGGATGAAGGGATCGTTGCGACCGGAACCGGTTTGTTCAATGCCTCTCTCTCTGTGTCCCAATTAGTTGGACCATTTCTCGCGATCTATTTATACTCTGTCTCGTCAACATACATTCTATCGATGAATGTCGCAGCTCTAGTTACTACCGTAGCTACTATCCTGTTTGTCATTGGGACTGTCTAGTCGTAAGTGCCTGTACCATGGTGTTCTGGTCTCTTATTCTATGATATACGATATTAGTACTGGTGTGAAGATTCCAATACCTTCCTGCTTAAAGGACTACGATTTATTGGTTGTGATATACGAATGATGTCTAGCAATCATTCATATTTTGTGCAAATTCGTATCTGTAAACCATTGCATATGAATTAATGCAAAATAAAATATTGAATAGTCAACATCATCTACTACTTTATATACTTGGTTGACCTCTAGATTTGTAATGAGCAGCACACATCTCATCAGGAACGACAAAGAACACTCAAATGACATCGCAGGACTCTTCGAGATCTTCTGCAAGGACAAGTACGATAACTGGAATGAGTACCTACAGGACAAGGAGTTTTTCAACCTCATGACTTACCTCAAGCCGAAGTACGGTAACAGCATATTCCACGACATGGTGAACTTCGTGTCAAACTACGAGAACATCCCCGTGATAGATATTCTACGTGATTTTGGCGAGTTTAGACAGAAGTACTACTAGGTCAATTTATTGAGTCTTGAAAAATAGATAATTGTTAATATATTATTCCATTAATTATCACTGGTACGCTTCTACTATTGTAGAATACTCTGTGTACAAGAATTTGCCAAGAAATTAATCAATTTTCTGTGAAACAGTCGTCTAGTTTTTCTATGAGTTCAACATATTCCAGCATAGATTCCTCTTTTTTTCGAGAAAATAATATAAGAAGGTTAGCAATCATGGAGACAAAGCTAGAAGCTGAAGAAAAATTAACAGTCCTCGGGAACGAAGCAGTAGCCTTCGGTCTCAGGGATGGTGGAACCAAGTACGTCTCAGCCTATCCTGGAACTCCTTCCACGGAGATCATGGAGACCCTCATTAAGAGGTTTGGTGATGATCTAATAGCGGATTGGTCT
>JALWRB010000350.1 GCA_027077875.1 Candidatus Heimdallarchaeota archaeon | reverse complement strand
CGCTGGATTATCGCACTGACTGATGGTGAGGACAACAGCTCATCCATAGGCTACAGGGCATTGCTCTCCAAGATCGAGAACCTCATGGGGATCAATGTTGTCATCATAGGTGTAGGTAAGTTGGACATGCAGAAGCTCGAAAAGCTCTGTGAAGCTAGTGATAAGGGCAAGTTCATCGATGTGCGCTCTGGAGTGGCCGACGCCATCACAGAGGCCTTCGAGGAGGTAACCGGGATGCTCACTGAGGTTGAAGTCGAAGGCTTCACCCCGGACTTTTAGGTGATTATCATGATTAAGGAACTATCAATACGGACACAGATCTTGGGACTATTCTTCATATTCGTGCTAGTCTTCCAAGCCACAACCGTCACAATTGCTATAAGCAATCTTGACACGCTGGGTCAAAGGACCCAAGAGTTGACCTTCAGCACACTGAAGGAAGATGCGATCACCAATGTCCAGACTTCAGCAGAGGACACCGGCCAAGTGATCGAGAGGAAGCTGGCCAAGGCCGTCTCCGTGATTAATGCATTAGGACAGGCAGTAGAGGACCTCATGAGTCCAGACTTCAATTTTGCTACCCAGACTTCTTATTTGGATTACAATTCTTCGACTCTCCCGTCAGATACGACGTACGATTCGAGATATAATACATCAATCTCCAAGACACACTCGACCTTCTACTATCCTGGTAGCCATCCCGACAACCTCACTGACGGATCGATCACCGAGGTTATGGGTGAGCAGATCAACAGGACGAGTAATCTCGATACCCTTTTTGTGGAACTTTGGGAGAACAACCCTGATTTTGCTTGGATGTATGTCGGCTTCCACACGACTGGTCTCTTCCGGATCTTTCCCGGATCAGTAGTGGACAACACACGGACATACGACCCGAGGGTCAGGCCGTGGTACACTGCAGCTCTTGGTCAGAATGGTGACCTCACATTTACCAACCCTTACCTTGATGCACTCGGTCAAGGCTGGATGATCTCGATCTCGAAGGCGGTGTATGACGACAACAACAACATCCTCGGTGTGGTCTCCGGGGATCTCACTCTTGGGACAATTCAGGATATTGTGCTGGACGTGAACATCCTCACAACTGGATATGCAACACTTATCCAGAACGACGGGACTGTGCTCGCCCACCCCTCATGGACTGGTGAGGATAGCACGACGAACATCAGGGAGGTTGAGAGAGACGGTGAGCAGACAGCCATTCCCGACCTGACACTGGTGGAACTTACATCTTCGGTCTCAGGAGTCACTGAGATAAGCAAGGATGGGAAGATCTACTTCTATGCTCACACCCCTGTTCTTGAGGAGTTCAGTCTTATAGTGATTCTCAGTCAGGACGAAGCTTTTGAGTCCGTCAGGGGAATTGGTGAAGAGATATCTGCTCAGCAAAGTACTGCGGAGACCATAACCTTCGTTATCAGTCTAATGGTCATCATAATAGTGCTTGCTGTAGGATTGATACTCGCGAACCAGATAACGAAACCTGTTGACAAGCTCTCAAAGGTTGCACGGAAGATCTCCTCGAACATTACTGGAAGCGATATCTTTGAGGGTGTTGACATCGATGAGAGCCTCTCAGGTGACGATGAAGTAGGAGAGCTCACCCGGAGCTTCACGCATATGGTCGAGAGTTTAAGAAATCAGAAGAAGCAGTACTAGTCATCTGCGTTTAGCTCGGATCCTGCAATATTCTGAGAGGGATCCAAAGTGTCATCAGTCACGATTGAGGTGAATCTTCCTTTTATATCCCATTTCTCAAAGTACCTTATAGTGGAGGGCGACACCAGTGATTCCAGATCCTCATTATTGACTATTCTATTCCTGATCTCGGTAGCAGAATAGTCCTTCCTGTCAATCATAGGGATTCGTCTAGTCTCCAGACCTGCCTCCTCGAAGAGCCTGATGGTGAAAGGGTTATTGCTGTACATCACATCAAACTTGGGGGTCAACCTCTTGAGGTGGTGTACCCATAGAGAGTTATCGCTGATGTCCTGCACGGGTATGATCCACAACCTGTCCGTGGGGATGTCCTGCTCCTTCAGAGCCTCCCGAATTAGTAGTAACCGCTCACCTCCAGTCAACGGATTCTTGAAGGTATGGCTGATCTGCGCTGCGGCGACGAGGATGATCAGTTCGTCAACCTCGGAGAGGATGTGCCTGATCACACCCAAATGACCGAGATGGACGGGTTGGAACCTTCCAATGAAAATTCCTCTCATAGCTTCACAAGGCTCTTCTGGATAATAAACTGTCGTGTCATCCCGCGTTATCGTTCTAAAGTTTTAAAAGAAATCTCATTCGTCTGAGTGATAAGACTATGCCATCAGTGATGGCCTCTAGTAGGTGATCGAACATTACAGCAAGATCTCAAACAGCACCGCACAGGTCTTCTCTTGGGTACAGGAGAAGTCGTGCCAGTAGTAATAAACCACATATCCGCGGATATCCGAAGTATGATGGAGATCCTAAGATCCTCGCATTCCCAGGCTTCAAGGCTGGAATGTCCAGAGTGATCTACAAGGAAGACAGACCAAAGTCCCATGTTGCTAACACCAACAGGATCACGGCAGTGACGGTCATCGAGACCCCACCAGTTGTCCTGCTTGGCGTGAGGACCTACAAGATCACTCCTTACGGACTCAAGATCCTCGCTGAAGCCAAGACTCACTCCGAGCACAAGCACTTCAAGAGGTTCTACAGTGTCTCCAAGGAAAACAATTTTGAGGAGCAGATCAAGAAGGTCGAAGAGACGATCAACGAGGCAGTACAGGTGAGGGCAATCGTCCACACACAGCCTGATCTCACTGGGATCAAGGTCAACAAACCTTATGTCCTCGAGCTCAAGGTTGGAGCTAAGTCCGCAAAGGCTGCTCTCGACTGGCTCAAGGAGAGAATTGGTCAGGAACTCAACATCGACGACTTCACCAAGCCAGGAAACTACGTTGATACCATCGGTATCACCAAGGGTAAGGGATTCAACGGTCCCGTGAAGAGACACGGTATCACCCTTCTGCAGAAGAAATCCAAACACACCAAGCGTGGTGTCGGATCAATCGCTCCTTGGACTCCTGCACGTGTACAGTGGGTAATCCCGCGATACGGACAACTTGGTTACTTCAGGAGGACCGAGTACAACAAAAGAGTAATGGGCATCGGAACCAACCCCGAGGTGATCAATCCCTTGGGTGGTTTCGTCAAGTATGGACTTGTCAAGAACAGGTACATCGTGGTCAAGGGTTCAGTCCCCGGTCCCAAGAAGAGGATGGTTATTCTCAGGGACGGGATCAGGGCGCAGAACAAGATGATCAAGGAGCCCGAAATCAGCTACTTCAGCAGACTCTCACAGCAGGGTTCAGCTGGTAGACAGGAGGTAGAGAGCAAATGGTAAAGCTTTATGATCTCAAGGGCAATGCCAAGAAGGACGCAGAGCTCCCCGAGGTCTTCCAGACCACGTACAGACCTGATCTAATCAGGAGAGCAGTCCTCTCAGAGCAAAGCAAGAAGAGGCAGAAGCAGGGTAGGTTCCCCCTCGCAGGAAGAAGGGTCGCCGCCAAGAGCATGGGCCCCGGAAGGGGTGCATCCAAGATCCCCAGAAGCACTGGATCTGGAACCCATCACGGTGGTAGGGCGACACTCGTCCACAGCACCGTCGGAGGTAGGATGCTATTCCCACCGACTGTCGAGAAGAAGATCGTGGAGAAGATCAACCGCAAGGAGTACAAACTTGCTCTGAAGTCCGCTATCGCATCTACCTCTCACAAAGATCTTGTCCTCTCCA
>JALWRB010000349.1 GCA_027077875.1 Candidatus Heimdallarchaeota archaeon | reverse complement strand
GGCTCACACCCGAGCAGGTCGAGTACCTCACTGCCTACGACGAGGGTACGTAGTCAAGAGAAGAAGACCTCAATATCCGATTCTCTCACAGATTTAATCCCCCCGTACTCCTGTAGCATTACTGTCTCCATGAGGTCAAGGTACGCCTTGTTCAACAGGGCGACGTACCAGTCCACATCGTAGGGACTGTCTTCCGTGAGCTCGGGCTCGATGACCACACGGTTTTCCCCGTGGAAGTCGCGGACGATGTAGCGCATCGACTGCCCGGGTTCGAGGACCTTTCCCTTGCGGTCGTATTCACGGGCGACGACTGCCTGTATAAGGTTGGAGCGGTACCCCTTGGATCCCTTTCCGCTCCGGATCTTGATCACCAGATCCTCACGGGGAACCCCCCGCTTTACCCGCGCCTGCCATTCTTCTAGCTTTTCCTCGCACAGGGGGATCGCCGCGAGGAATTCCTCACGGGTCTTCTGCCTACTGAGGACCTCGAGGACCTCGTGCTGGAACTTCTTGACCAGTTTGCACGTGGAGTGCTTTCGGGCCTCTATCCCCCTGATTTTCACCGTACCCGTGTTGTAACACCCGAAGTAGCGGTTGAGTGCCGAGATGTGTGGGCTGTCCCGCACATTCGTGAAGACGATCCAGTTGAAGAGTCCATCGATGTTCATGGGCACACCCGTCTCTGCCGATATCCTCTGGATAAGCCTTTCCATGTTCTCGATAGAATCCTCTTTCTCTCCTCGCGCACGGACAAAGAGCGAGTCAGTGATCCCCGCTACTGTCTCGTACCCCTCCTCGTAGGCGATCTCCTCTGCGATCCGTAGGTAGTGCCTTGCATAGGCAGTCACGCACTGGTGACTCTCGATCGACCCCCAGCGTGAGTTCCTAAAGCCAAGGTAGCCGAAAGCGGAGACAAGTATCCACTTGAGGGCCGAATCTATCTGGTCGAGATGCTCGTAGGTGTACGGGTTGGTACAGCCCTTCTTGATGTACTTGTAGCTCAGTCTCTTGGAGAGTACCAACTGCATCGCTTGGCTCACTATTCCCCTACGCTTGCCACAGACGTAGTAACCAACTTCGGGGACGATGTTGGTCTGGGTCTCAAAACAGCAATCGCACAGGACAGTCTCCGAGCTGATGTTGTGGTTCATCATGATCGTGGGGTACAGCGAGGCAAAATCGATACCCCACACCCTCTCGTAGAGTCCGGGGAGGGCTGGGAAGACGACACCCCCGTTGTCAGCAGTGAGCAACCCCCCGCTCCCCTTTATCCGCTCACCCTTGGCCTTGAGCTCGGGCACCAGAATCCGGGGAATGGAGTCATTGGCAATCTTGATCTCCATCGCTGTGAGAACAGTACCGATGGAATTGCGGGCGCACCTGTCAGGGGGCACACCACCAAGCCTCGAGAGCTCCGTCAGCCCTGAGATCCCGCTGTCCCTGTAGAAGAAAGAGTTGCTCGGGTCGATGTGTATCCTCCCCGGGATGTAGGTAGGGGTATTCCGATGAAGGATCGCTCCGTAGCTCATGTATGACTGGCTCCCTATCGACGACGACGGTCTCATGCGCTTCCTCAATCTCCCGAGGAAGTACTGCCGGAGAAGACCATGCTCCCTCACTCGATGGGCGAGGTGGTTGATCTTGAAGCTGTCGCCACCCTCTATGAGAAGGACGTCAGGATCGCAGGTGGTGATGATCTCCTGTATCTCGAGGAGCATGGTTCTCTCGTCCTTGGAAGAGTGAAAGCGGAAGGCATAATCCGGAGATGGCGGGAGGTATTCCTTGCTCTCACCTTCCCTGTGAGACGGGCGGAAGGAGACCTCAAAGGCGCTCAACGGGTCACTCCACCGGGGGAAGACGTGCTCACCGGTCTCAACCTTCAGGTGCAACGAGAGAACCGATAGTGGGGGAGTCTCGTAGATAGGGTCTCTTGGATTCTCAAGCATGGTGATCGTGAAGTCGAGATCAGGTTCCACATGGATATCGCACAGACCTAGTGGGAAAGAGGATGTGTCCACGAAGAATTTCTCGCGGGGGTGCAGGTCGGAATTGAAGAGGGTGAACCTGTTCTTGTGGAGGAAGGAGACGAGTGAGGCTACCTGCGGGGGGCTGTTCACCTCTATCTTAAGCACCTCCTCGGGGTACGATTTGTCACTCCCGAGCACCGCCAGATCACACGAGACCGAGTGGCATGTGCGCTGACTTTGGATGAGGACAATGTCCTCGCTGACCTCCTTCCTGATCTTTGCATAGATGACAGGACGGTACCTGAGCTTAAGTCCACGAACTCCCTCGGAAGTCTTTAACCAGATATAGGTGTACTTCCCCCAGAATTCGATGTTGAGGATGTGCCCCCTCAGAAGAACTCCTCCAGTGACATCTGCTGGACGGAGCGGCGGGTCTTCTCCACCCTGTGCCTCACCGTCTTGAGAGGTGAGTTGGGGTGGGAGAGAAGAGTGGCGGTTTGGTACCCGTCGGCAACCTGCTCAAACCTCAGGTGCACATTCGCGGCGAATCCCAGTCTGGCGTCGTCCACAGTCTGCGCCCTCTCTGTGAGAATGACGATGTTTCCACTCCGAGCCAGCCGCTGGAGTAGCCCGACAGAGTGGTGGAAGCTCTCGTTGGCAGAGAGCCCTGAATCCTGTGCCTCCTCCACCGAGGGATCAAAGAACATGGGCGGGAGGTCGGTGACCACGATGAGACACCCAGATTTCCCCACATGTAGGTTGTAGACCTTCTCCACGATGCTTGCAGCTTGGAACATTTGGAAGGGACGTGACAAGGCTATACTGTCAAGAATCTCTGTGGTCTGGAGCCTTCTCCTCTGCGCGAGCTCGTCGATGTGCTGCGGGGTGAAGGAGTTCGCTGCATCTATCATGGTGGTCTTTCTTCCGCGGGTGATTGCGTTGAGCATGGTGCAGTGCAGATACTTGTGGATCGTCCGGGTGGAGGGTCCCTCGAGGAGATACACACTCCCCTCCTCCCATGATCCAAGGACAGAAGCGATCAGAGGTGAGTTGTCTGGATCAACCGGGAGCTCGGTGGGATGGACGATAGTGCTTGCTCTTTGGAAGACCGGCGTTGACATCTCTGTGAGAAATATTGATTTTAGCCTATATAAAGCGCATAGTGACGAATCTGAGGGGGAGGGAGGCTGAGACCCCACCGAAAGTATTCGGGACGGACATCTGCCCGAGGAGTTCCCTTCTGGGAAGCTACACCGAAAGTATTCCGGCTGAGAAGAGCCTTGTTTACGTAGTTGGCGGGGTCTTTCCGAGAATGTGGGCACGGGCGACGGCGTTAGCCCGGTGAATTGCGCGCAGCGGGTCGGTACTGTGGCTGAGGAATTCGTGGATGAATCCTGCAAGGAACGCGTCTCCTGCCCCCACAAAATTCCGAGCACCCACGGGTAGGGGATCGACTCCTACAACATCCTCTTCCCCACTCCGCAACAAAGTCACACTGTCCGCCCTGTGGATGACGACGAGATGAGTATCCGACAGGTGGGGTAAAATGGTAGGAATCTCGTGCTCATTCCCAACCAATATCGCCCGGGGATCACAGAGCACCCTGTCCAGCAATTTGACAAGTACCTCGGAATCCTTGTGCCCATGGATCATCCCAGGATCGGTGACGAATACTTGTTTGAGCCTGACCTCTTGGGAGAGAACGTATTCCACTGGGTCCCGCAGTGTGAGAAGCTCGGAGTACGACATCCCTGTGCTGCCGAGGATCTGTGAAGCCACCCACTCTGGGGCAACCGGATTCAGCCACCAGTTTGTCGAGACGTTGATCGATGAC
>JALWRB010000348.1 GCA_027077875.1 Candidatus Heimdallarchaeota archaeon | reverse complement strand
GTATCGAGATTCTTGAACCTTCCCGCGATCATCTTATACCCATTGATCGCAGCGGCAAGGGCATCCGACTCGTGGTTGTTGCCCACTGAGATCTGAGCCTCCTTTGCGAGTTCCCTCTTATCCAGCTTCGAGAGCAACGTATTGGGTGTGAGGACCTCGGCCTCGAAGGTCGCTGCGAGCTTGTGTACAAGTTGCGGTGTCGGGCTCACATCAGAGCAGAAAACAACGGGAATACCGTGATCGGTGATAGTCTGCAGGATCTCCCCCTTTGATATCTGACGCTGGGATAGTACCTCTAATGCTCTCCCGTTTAGGTCAAGAATCGCAATTCCGACCGTGGTCCCCGGGTCAATTCCCACGAGTATCCGCTGCTGGTAGGAACGTACAGTCATCACCTTAGGGTGATTCTCCTTTCTGATGTAACGTTTTGAGACAGTTGGTCTTGACGGGCTGATGAATTTTACCTGTGCGGGTCTCAACCTCACGTTGTTGAACATAGCAGCGATGTCCTTACGGTCCACGAAGGTATGGAACCTACTGGATTTTGCCCCGTATTTTGTGGAGGTCATGACCAGATCGTATTCTATACTATGCTCGTCAAGTATCTCCTTGACCTTTGTTGTTGTTGCTGCCACCACCTCCTCGTTCTGACGCGAGTATCTCGCTTGGCTCCATCCGCCCTTCTTATGCCTTCTGGGCTGTCCTATCTTGATAATCGTCTCGGACTCAAAGGGCTCTATGACCACTCCCTCTCCAATCTCCAGAAGCTCGATCATCGCTATGGCGGTCTTAAGTGGAGATCTCTTCTCCCACCCCTTTATGTGGTGTTTCCGGATGAGAGAGGCGAGACTTACCATCTGGCCTCTGTGATCTGAGTTCACGTGTACGAAGCTTGAGATTGGTGGTAATCTGTTGTAGAATGAGGAGAAGTCCTCACCGGAGTCAAGGATCTCATACGGATTGTCTGTACCAATGTACCTTGGTTTGAAGTTGTGCATCAGATTGAAGAACTTCCTGCGGTCGATCCCCTCCCAAGTCCTGAGCTTCCCACTTTTCGTCCTGACTGCCAGAGCTACCCTGACTTGGGTGTCTCCTGACTTGTTGGACATGGGGAGGATGTCGAAGGCAGCTAGGATCTCTGTCAATGTCTAATATAACAATAAATTGAACCTTAATAATACATCTCTTTCCCACCCATTATTCTCTCTTTTATAGCCTTGACATCTGAGTGTATCTTGAACTTTCGTTTGAAGTAGTTCGTCGTATTGAGAATGTCCCTCTCAAGTAATTCATCCGCATTTGGGTGGTTTGTCTTCTCAGCCTGTGGGAAGTCAATAACCGTGATCTCCGCGTCGTCGTTGATGATGATGTTGAACTCGGAGAGGTCACCGTGTATGAAGCCCGCATCCCATGATCGCTTGATGAAATCTAGCACCTGCTCGTAGACGAACTCGGGGTCGTCAATGGTACTGACAAGGTTGAGATCGTAGCCTTTAATGTCTTCCATCATGATTATGTGCCTGTTCTGTGCGAAGGTTCTGGGAACTGGGAGCTTATGCTCTGCTGCTTTCTTCAGCCATTTGTACTCTGCCTCAGCGGACAACCTTGATGCGTAAAGGGGAGACATGTGGTTCTTCGTCGAGGTGTACCTCCTCTTCTTTCTCACATGTTGGAAACTCGTGTATCCTACCCTGTGGAATTTGAGCAGGCTCTCTCTATCTTGTGCATCAAGGACATAGTAGACTACAGATTCCTTACCCGTACCCTTCTCCATTCCTATGCTCCTGATCTTTCCCTTCTCGTAGAGGGCGTTGAGGGCGAGTGCGTCGTATCCGTTAATTGTCAGCTCGTATCCGACAAAGTGGCCCGTCCACCTCCGGATAAGATCGAGTTTGTGGGCTTTTTGTAGCCAGTATTCTGTCTTCTGCTCATTGAGGCCGGAGTACTTCTGGATGATCTTGATATCCACGTATTGGCTGTGAATCATCCCTCGCTCTATTCCGTGGAGGACACGATTCATCGGCTTTGTGATCTCTTTAAGTGCTGCAGCTCCTATTAACACCTGAATAATAGAAAGATACTTGTGTATATCATCTTTCCCATACTTTCTAATTCTTGTAGGACTCTGATATTATCCACTGTATGGTGTCGACAATTCCCTTCCCTGTCAGGGCTGAAGTGTCAAAGGCACTGATCTTTCTCCCAGGGATATTTCTGAACCCGAGAAGGGAGGCGATTGACTTAGAGGACAATGAGTTCGGTAGATCCTGCTTGTTGGCTATAAAGGCGATGGGTACTCCTGACTCATCAGCCTTCACGATCCTTCTGAGCAGCCTGTTAATGGGATGAAGCAGACTGGGATTAGTGGAGTCAATGACGAAGAGAATGCCATCGGCCTCTCTGATGTACCTCTTCCACTGATCCCAGTATGCCTCCTGTCCTGGTACGTCAACGAATACCAAGCTGACCCTACCGAAGTCAAACTTGTAAGGTGTGAACGCCAGAGTTGGCACCCTGTTAGTTGGTGTCCGTTCTCCAGACTTCAGAAAGTCTATTACAGTTGTCTTCCCTGCTCCAGTAATACCCAATACAAGTATCTTGACCATACTTCCTGCTTCCCATTTACTGCTATTTACAACAGCTCTGAGCAGATTAGTACGGGTGTTCTTCGTACGTCGAGTAATATAAACACTCTCCATAATTTAAAATAGATTTTTATTCTATTAGGTATTTCTAGAATATCCATTCACTCAGAAATCTGTGCTGTAGTTTTCCTTCATATAGTGTAGTATTTGAAAGTTAAATTATTACTCGATATCGATGTCGTAGTTCTCGATTAGGAAAGCGATTGAGTCCTCGCGGGAGACATGGTGATGTGAGGGTATCTTGTTTCTCAGATACTTCCGCTGCTTAACTCTGTAACCAGCTCTCTCCATCTGTACTCCGACATTGAAACCTATGATACCCATACCTGGGGTATATTTCTGTCCTGGGATGTCGATGTGCTCTTCAATCCCAAAACCGAAGTTACCCTGCTTGTCGAAAGCGGTGCTCGGGAGTTTGTAGCCCTTTGCGTGGAACAGCTTCATCAGGAGCTCGTAGGCTTTGGGTCCCCTTACGGTTACCTTAGCGCCAACTGCCTGACCTCTTCTTATCCCCCACTTTCTCCAAGTATTCTTGGCGTAGGTCTCTACAGGTTTCTGACCAGTGATGTCTTCGAGGATTTTCTTCCCTCTGTTCAGTGGGTCACCCGCTACACCGAGGCTCATGTTAATCTTGATCGCACCGATTCTCGGTCTGAGCATAGGTTGTTCTGCCCACTCTTTCTTCTTTGCTTCAAGGATGTCCTTGAAATCTTCTTTTGCCATAACTATTCACCTCAGTGGATTGTGACTGCTGGTTTCTTGTCTCCGATGACGAAGACGTACTCCAGTGCAGTCGAGAACTCGGGGTTCTCATCGTTGTTCTCCTCGAGGAAGGATACCTGCGAGGCCCGTGGTCCATACCTCTTGATGATCTCGGTGATCCTACCGATCTTGCCTTGGTGGTGACCCTCTGTCACCATGGCGAAGCTGTCCTCGGACAGGTGGAAGATCTCCTGGATCTCCTGATCGGGTACGGTAATCTTGAGAGTGCCGTTTACCTTGATCTCGGAGAGCCTCTTGTCATCATTGGGGAGGACGATGTTCCTTCCATCGTGGAAGGAGATCTGGGTCTTACCTCCACGGATGCTCCTCTTGCCAGTGACCTTGACGAGCTTGGTGCTTGCTTCCTCCTCGCTGATCTCGAAGGGAAGGACCTT
>JALWRB010000347.1 GCA_027077875.1 Candidatus Heimdallarchaeota archaeon | reverse complement strand
GAGAACCTTAGCCAGCAGGTGGCAAAGTACGGCTTCAAAGTTCCATACTTAGAGGTCTCCGCTAAAAATAACGAGGGCATAATCAGCATCTTCGAGACCCTTGCTCGAACCATTTTATCCCTTAAGCAGTAGACAAGCTAGCAATAGTTAGAGTAAGAAATATATATTCACCTGAGAATCAGGCTCATTCATGATAGGTGACATTAGCTTTGACGTCCTGAGCTGGGAAGAATCTTACAATATCACCCTTGTTCTCTTCGAGAAGATGAAAAGGGATGGGTTCATCCCCGATGTTATCCTCGGGATAGCGCGAGGGGGGTGGATTCCAAGCAGGCTATTTGCTGATTTCTTCAAGCAAAGAACAACGTCCAACATCAAGGTGGAGTTTTACGGAAAAATTGGGGAGACATATGAGAAACCTCTCATTGTGCAGTATCCAGGTGATGAGATAAAGGGGAAGAAGATTCTTGTTGTTGATGATGTCGCAGATACAGGTAAGAGTCTGAAGGTGGTTATCGACTACTTAGCCTCCATCGATGGGCTCGAATTCAAAGTAGTCACACTACACTATAAGCCACATTCGATTGTATTACCAGATTATTATTTCAAGGAGACAACGGACTGGATAGTCTTTCCGTGGGAGTACTATGAATTTATCGATGAGATAATTGAGAAAATGGGAGATACAAATAACCAGATCGTCATCAAAGACAAGTTGAAGGATCTGGGTGTTCCACCAGGGATAGTAGATTCATACTACCATAACTATGCATAATCGTACAAATGCAATATTTTTATTACGATTTTCAGGGTAGGTTAACCGACTTTCACGTTGATATAGAATCATATTTGGAATACTCGGATATTACTACAAGTCCCTAAATTAATTTCAAATATTACTTAGCGTCTTGGGTTATGCACCTGTATTCACGAAAAATTTACCCTTAATTTTATATTTGGCGCTAATCAGGGAAATATGCGTCTCTCACCAAGATGCATTGGTTTAGGTGGTTTAGGTGACAAAAGGATTAGATTATAAGTTAATTACTGCTCTGAGATTGATTCATCAAGATCTGATGAACAACAAGATCTCAAGTCTGGAGCACGTAAGGAAGGCCCAAGCAATATGCGATGACATGATCGTCAAGCATCACAAGAGAGAGGAGATTCTCCCTAAGGAGGTTTACGATATGGTCTGGGATATTTTGAAATTCGAGCCCTAGTTAGGTCAGGTAAGTTTTGTTCTCCACTCTTTGAGGATCTCTCCAAAATCCTTCCGGGAGATCGAACCCTTCTTGATTCCCTCGATCGTCTTCCTAATTGAGAAGAAAATAGTGGTGGCGGGAATTTCACGGTTCTGGATAGAGTCCCTAAATTTCTCAATTGCTTCGATCAACTCAGCATCAGAAAGTGAGGTACTTAGTTTACCCAGCATGTCAATCAGCTCTGGTATAGGTGCGGTTCTCCATTTTGACTCTTCAATTTCAGCGTCCTCTGATGAAATCCCGAGATTGACCAAGTTTCCAACCCGCTTAATCAGGCGTTTTCTTACCAGTTGGTCAATAGCGTATTCAAAGTCGGATGACCCTACAGACTGTTGAAGCTTCTCGTAAGGCCCAGAGCCACCGTGCTTAATGAGCAGTCCAATAATCTTCATCTCGGTATCTCCTGTTTGTATCACTGCTTCAACGAAGTCACGGTAGCCATCTGTGAATCTCTCGTCCTCTTGATTGAAGAAGTGACACATCATCGGGATAATGGTATTCGCGAGCTCTATCGGGATACCTTCTGAAGGAGTTACTTGTTGAGGTGCAGGGGAGGTAGACACCGATGTGACTACGGAGGATGATTTAACGGGTGAGTTCGAGCCTTGGAGCTGTTCAATTGTCTCATCCCTCTCGGCGATCATATTCCTTAGATATCCATTGTCTGTCTCCAGATCCTCTTTCGCTTTGAGAAGTTGATTCAAGGCCTCTTCATACTGTTGAATCAATTGCTGAAATTCACCCAAACGGGATTGTAATGCTTCAGCTCGGTTCTTCTCGGACTCATACTTAGCCATCCACTCGTACTTAGAACCGGATGTCTTTTCACCAAATGGGTTTACCATCTAATGAAGAATTGTTAATGGTTATTATATACCTTTTTAAGAATATGCTGAATTCTGTTAAGGTTAACCTGTCTATTCGATGAGGTTTGAGAGGAGTTCGTATTCTCTCGTGAGATTTTTGATCTTGGATTTGAAAATATTCAATTCATCTAAATTTTCAGAGATGAAATCTGGAGAAAGACGGGTTACAGCCTCGTAGATGAATTCTGCGGCATCATCATCTTCGAGTGCACATATCGGATGGTAGCTATTTTTCCGAGGATACTTCGCCTTGGTCTTTTCGTTCTCACCCCAGACGGCTTTGATCAGTTTGAGGTCTCCTTTAGTTATTCTCTCCTCACAGATTACGCAAGATGCTCTGGATGTTGGGGCAATCTCGAAGACACAAAATATATTTTTTGGTCTTTCCCACGCTTGTGAGATATATTTTGTAGTGACGGTGACATTCACCTTAGACTCGTCAAAGTAGATCTTGGTCTTCGGTCCTTCCACCACCTCAGCTTTATCGTCGCCTCCGAGTCGGACGTGACAGTTAACCATGAGTATCGGACTACCCTTCTTTAGGTCAAGATCACTGAAAACAACCGCCTTCCCTCGGTTCCCGTGTGCGTCCTCCACATACACGATTCTACCAGTCTGCACCTCACCTTTGGTGTTTGTTAGATCCCTAGGATTCATCACGCGGAGAATTGATCCTTTGATATTAGCAATTCCTTCATCACCACTGAGATCAGCAATGCTCTTGAAATCGAATTCGGATGCTCCGAGTTTGTTCCGCATATCGGCGAGCTCTTTCCTCTGTTCCTCATTGAGTAGTTCATTTCCCTCCTCTACCTCTAGGACTCTCTCCTTGAACTTATCCAGTGCACAGTCAAAGTGGTACCACCTGAAGCTCCTAATCTCGTTTCCGTCCCTGACAAAGACTGATTCTTCACCGAATCTCACAACATCCTTCATGATCTTTTCTTTGCACTTCTTACAGGTTGACCGATTTGATTTAGCCAGCTCAAATTTATCAGGCATTAAGGCCAGTACGAAAATATGTTAAAATCTCCTTCCTTAGTTGAATAGTTTAAAGTCCAAGGCTGCGGAGAAAGGCTTCATTGTTGTAATTTCTTCCGAGGAAATTCTCAACAAGCTTCTCTTCGGGGGTCTCGTTTCCGGGTTCAAGAATGAATTTCCTGTAATCTAGACCTGCTTTCTTGGAGGTTGCACCCTCCTTCTCGAATCTGGTATAGAGGTCTTGAGCTATGACCTCCGACCAGAGGTAACCATAGTATCCGGCATCATATCCACCAATAATATGTCCGAAGGATGCTCCGGGGAAGGTACCCTCGGTGGAGGGAATAAGCGAGATTTTCTCCTGCAATTCACCCCAGAGAGTCTCTATATCAAGATCCGGTCTCCATCCGTTATGGACGGTCATATCATAGGTAGCAAAAAATATCTGCCTTAGGTATCGAAGACCCACAATGGCATTTTTTGCTTTGATCATTTTATCCATAAGTTCGTCTGGAAGAGGATTGCCAGTTTTATAGTGCTTGGATATCCCCTTGAGGATTGATTGCTCCCAGACCCAATTTTCCAACATTTGGCTTGGAGCTTCTACAAAGTCCCGGGAGACTGAAGATCCAGAGAACTTGCGATACTTTGCCCGAGTAGTAGTCTGGTGGATAATATGGCCAAACTCATG
>JALWRB010000346.1 GCA_027077875.1 Candidatus Heimdallarchaeota archaeon | reverse complement strand
GAAAAGTCCTCTCCAGCTTATACCGCTGTGAAGAATCATGGGGGAAGATTACCTCACATTTATGAGTATCTGAATAATATGAGAACTGTGGACATTGGAACATGGATCACAGATCTATTCAACGCAGTCGTGGCAGGGTTCGGCTCTCTGGGGATAATCTTCGCCTTCTTCATTCTCGTGCTCTTCATGATCATTCAGGCAATAATCGCTCCGATAGCTTCGGAAGCAGTCCTCACATCTGCTGGTGGAATCTTCGATAAGGCATTCCCTACATACGGGATTGCTGTTGCCCTTCTTGGTGGAATAATAGGCTCGCTATTAGGTGCAATTACTGCGTTCTATATGGCTAGGTGGGGGCAGGAGATGATCAGCCGGTATGTAGATTCACATGGAATCAAGGAGCTTGAAGACCCTAATCTTTGGCAAAGATTCCTTATCCTCCTGACCAAATTCATTGACGACGAGTCGGAGGACTTCGCCAGACTTATCGAGGAGAAGGGTTTCCTGATAGTGCTCGTCGGGAGAATTCTTCCCTTCGTCCCCTTTGATGCGGTTTCCTATGGATCTGGTTTCACCACTATTCGCTTCAAGGACTTCATGATCGCCACCACGATAGGTACTATCCCACGTGTGACATTCTTCGTTCTATTGGGAACTAGTCTCGCAAGTGTAGTCCGTGAGAATGGTCTTCTCTTCCTCGGTTTGACAATACTTGTGGGGATAGTGCTCTACCTTCTCTACAAGCTCACAACCTATCTTGTTGTGCGTAGAAATCGCAATGAGGATGTGGATGATTCCGAGGTGCTTACCACGAACTCTGACCACGATATAGAAGATGTGAAAGAGGAACCTATCTCTTAATTCCGTATATTATTCGACATGGAGAATCTGACCGAGAAACTGCTTCAATCGTTCGCTCTTAGGATTCACGAGGATCTTGTCAGGCGGTCCACTCTCGACAATAAGACCCTTGTCCATGTAGATGATCCAGTCCCCTACTTCCTTGGCAAAACCAATCTCGTGGGTGACAATAATCATGGTCATACCCTCGTTGGCCAGTTTCTTGATCGATTGCAGGACTGATCCAATAAGCTCTGGGTCAAGGGCTGAAGTGGGCTCGTCAAAGAGCATGACTTTGGGATTCATCGCCAATGCACGGGCAATTGCAACCCTCTGCTTCTGACCACCTGAGAGCTGTCCTGGATAGAAGTCCACTTTATCTGCTATGTCGACTTTAGTAATGGCATCCATGGCGATTTGTTCTGCTTCCTCGCGGTTGAATCCCCTGACCTTTCTGAGACCCAGGGTCACGTTGTCAATGATCTTGAGGTGTGCGAAGAGCTCGAACGACTGGAAAACCATACCTATCTCCGAGCGGATGAAATTGATGTCTGTAGATTTATCGTTTATCTGTACGTCTTCAAGGTAGATCTCTCCGGCCGTCGGTTCGATGAGTCGATTGATGCACCTAAGGACAGTTGATTTACCGCTTCCAGATGACCCAATGATCACCACCACCTGTCCTGGCATAACATCAAAACTCACACCCCTGACTGCATGTACTCCACCTGAGTATACCTTCTCAAGGTTGCTCACCGAGATAACGGGCATCTCCTGCGTCTCCTCCATTAGATCTCACCTCCAAAGCCCAGACCTGGGATCTTGGTCTTTCTCTCCACGTACTTCATAAGTGTAGAGAGGGTGTAGGTCACGGCAAAGTAGAACAACAGTACAAGCCCCCATGTCCAGAATGTCTTGAACGTGATGGCAATGAGCAAACGCCCCTGTCTTGTAAGCTCTGCATATCCTATAGTGAAGGCCAATGACGAGTTGAGCACGAGGTTGACTAACTCGTTCCCTAGCGGTGGTATGACGATCCTGATGGCCTGTGGCATGATGATGTACCTCATTGTCTGCACGTATGATAACCCTAGACTCCTCCCCGCCTCCATCTGTCCGACGGGAATGGCCTGTATCCCACTTCTGATGATCTCTGCTTGGTACGCACCGGAGTTGAGACTCAAGGCAATGATGGCACTGATGTACGCTCTGTTGTCAACGAGAAAGATTTTGGTGAAGTCCAGTCCTATCTCGAAAAGCCCGAAATGTATGAAGAGGAACTGAACAAGTAATGGTGTGTTTCTGAAGAGATCTGTGTAGAGGTTGGCGAAGATCTTCATAGGGTTGAAGTGGTAATATTTCACATAGCGAAGACCATCATCACCTGTCGTGAAGCCGACGGGGAAGGGGATGTTTAGCTTCGTGGTCTTGAAGATGGCGAGGGTCACGCCAATCATGAAACCGAACACAATTCCAAATACGACAATCTTCATCGTGGCAATGAGACCATTCATCAGCTGTGGTGCGGCATAATCTGCATACTCAAAAAAGTTATCAAAAACAAGGGCAGTCGGTTTATCCGAGGTTGCAATACCTTCGGTTTCGGTGTAGAAGATCATGCCATCCTGCCCGACAAGAAAACCTGTCTTAGAGTCTGCCATACTTATTCCAGTGAGCAGAGATGTGGTGCTTGTCTCTAACTTCTGCTGGTTGAAACTCCCTCCTCCATCCTTGGTCAGGGTAACTGTACCATTTGCTCCAACGGCCCAGATCTTGTTGACTGAAGTACCTGATAGCGAGTGAAGGTCCTGATTCGTCCCTGAACTCCATGCCTTCCAGCTGAACCCGATCCCCACGTCGGGCTGGAAGGAACTCCTGAGAAACGTCCCGTTGTCTCCGACGATATAAGCTCGCACGTCGCTGACGAAGAGCACGTCATTGAAGTTGGTCGATGACTGTCCGGAAGGTGTGTCCCTAGTAGACCATGTCTGGCCTCCATCCGTGGTTCCGAGTATGATTCCTCCGTCCCCTACAGCAAGACCACTCGTTCTGTTAAAGAAGCTGATTGAGTTAAGATTTGTCGTGACAGGCACAGTCTGTGCATTGAAGGTCTGACCGTCTCCCTCGAAAATTGAGCCATCACCACCAGAGATATAGATCGATGCATCTCCCACGTTGTTAAACTCGGCTATAGAGACTGAGAATAGATCCTTAGTTGTGGATATCGATCGGTCAATCCAGACTCCATTCTCCCGTACGAGTATGGTTCCCGAGTCGCCAACTGCTACTGGCACTCCTCTGAAGTCTATGTCGTTGAGGTCCTCGGTTACTCCCGAAGCTTCTTCGATCCATGTCAATCCACTGTCAGTTGTCCTCAGGATCACACCACCGTCACCGACAACCCATGCACTTGTGCTGTTTTCCGCAACCACTGCATTGAAATTCGTACTCGTGTCCGACGGGATGTAGTTCCACCCGAAATTCTCAGTTTCTTGCGACAGAACTGAGGGTACAGAGACGATGATCAGTGCTATTGCGAGCACTCCAATAATCATCGACTTCCTTCTTACCCTGTCTGCAGAAACTGGGGAATTAACTTTTCTATTCACAGGATATCAGCAATTAGTCTGTATATAAACGCAAAGATTCGACGAAGTTAGAATCCAGCGATTGGATCGTTATTCGGTGCATGAACCGGGAGCGTACTTGATCCCATAAATTGAGAATTAGATGCAGTTTCGATTATCGTCTGGTGTATTGCGAATAATTGTTTTTTTTGGTGCTAACCACTTGATAAGATTTAAAAGAGTGTGGTATACTATTTTCTAACCATAAGTCATTATGGTACGGTGAAAACATGAATAACAGAACAACCTTCAAATTCATCCTATTGTTCTCACTGCTAGCGGTATCTATGGTGCCAACAGCCAGTGCGGACTATAAGACTGGGAACGACGAACTAC
>JALWRB010000345.1 GCA_027077875.1 Candidatus Heimdallarchaeota archaeon | reverse complement strand
GGAGAACTCCCTAGGGAGTCATTTCCAGCAACAGACCTAAGGCTGGATCTAGATTGGATCAGAGAGGAGAATTTTGCAACTGCAGTGTTTATGTCAAGCATTACGATCACTATTACATATTTAGCTTCATCATCAAATTATATAAATTTACATATTTCTAATATCGGAAACTATTTCCGATACAATTAACATAATTACTAATATCTTGTATTTTCAGACCTCAACCCCTATGCCAAACAATACCAGCCAGTTCTCCAGTGGAAATGATAGGGGGGCAGTGTAATCTGTTTAGGAGAGGAATCAGGAGACTACTTTTTCTGAATTTAGCGCATAGAGCGGAACATTGGAATCGCTCCGAACAAGCATACCCCAGTTGATGAGTTTCCGAATATTTTCAGTATAGGCGGGTGAGTTCCCTAAAATCGAGACCTCTTGCTCTGATCCGTGGGACTTGAATCGGCAGATCAATTGTGTCCTCCAGATCTCATCCAACGTGACCTCGTGCTCGGTGAAGAAGCCCTTGTGTGCATCATGTTCAACAATCTGAATGTCGATAACATCCTCCCATTTCACAGTTCCGCTCACTTTCTTGGAGGATATAGTGGTGAGGAACTCGATATAACCATGATTCTGTCGAATGATGATTCTGTCGGATGGTGAGATCTGGATGATGAAGATCATGACACCAATCAAGAGTGCAAGCAGAAGAAGTTGTTCACTCCTAAAATACGAGGTGCCAGGAGATGTCACGAAGATGATGTAGGAGAAGACAAAGGCAATGAGACCAGTTATTCCTGCAATTACCTTGTCCTTCCGGTTCTCAAAGATTGTTTCAAGGTTGGATGAGTCCACAGTAGAGTGCCTATTTTTCATGTTATAATAATTCGCAAATCAAACCATCGCGAGGAGAATGAGGAAAGAGAGACAGAAAGATAAACAATTAATATGGATATGAAGAAATCTGATTGTTGATAAATTTTGACTATTGATGTAGAACGTACATCGTGGAAACCGCGGAAATATGCGGTAATTTTCGCCGACGAGGATGTAGATGGATTGATGTCGGCTACAATTGTCGCTAGGCGGTATCTCGGTAACTTCCAGATTAAATTTGTTACCGCGAGATCCCTACCAGAAGCATTGCGACGGTTCAAGCGAACGCTGAAAAAACGGCAAGCAAAGGATCCGAACTATGCGAATGAGTTAGATATCTTCGTGGTAGATGTGGGAATTAACAAAGCCTCTATTGAGGAATTCGCAGAGTCAGCAACCTACTTTAGGAAACTGGGAATTAGAGTCCTGTACTTTGACAGCCACTCAAACAAATACAACGGGGCTACTCTTCTTCCAAAGCTTGAGAAGGCCGGGGTGAAGACCTACCTTGGAGAGATTGGAACTGCAGCAGCATCTGTGATCCAGAAATTTATGGGGACCAAAGAGACAGTAAGGTTGCGGAAGTTGGGAGCTCTCTCGGACAGGGAGTCGACCTTCAATGAGATGCGTGACATGATCCCGGAGAAGGAGGGTCTGCGAATGCTCCAAGCATCTGTGGCATGGGGTGCGTGGAAGGAGAGGAGCTTCCTCCACAGGATTAGTTGGGAGCTTGCACACGATGTGAACCTCGACTTCACCAAACACCAAGAAATTATAGAGTACTCAGAGCTAGCGAATAAGCACCGGGATCGATTGTTCAGGCATGTCCTGAAGAACTCAGAGATCCTTGAGATCTCGTCTAATCCTAGAATACTTGCAGTCTTCTGCCTCGATAGAAACGATTTTGGCAAAGCTAGAGGAACTATTGCAGGGCATCTTGCAGGTGAGTGGTCTGCGGTCATACTGCTTATCACACACAACGAAACCAAGCAGTTCTACAGCATCTCTATTCGGAATCACTATAGGCTCAAGGTCGACCTAGAAAGACTGGGACAGCTTGCTCTCGCTAAATCTGCAGGTGGTTCAAAGGACGCCTACCGTATAACACTCAAGAGGGATAAACTTATTCCATTTCTTACTTCCATCCAACAGTGGGCATACTCGCTCAAGCCACCATGGGTGAGGAAGGATAAGGTCGTCAAGAAGAAGAAGAGCAGCAATCAGTGACCCCTCTGGTCGCCCCAAATATCCACGTGAAGCCTAGGGGTCAGACGGTATCCCTTATTTAGGCATTTCTCGACCAAGAGCAGGTATTTTTCCCTGATCTCCGAAACTTCTCGACCTTGGGGCATTAGAACGATGTTCTCATTACATATATCCACATGCTCCCTAATCCTGTGCACAATTCGGTCTACCTCTTCCAAGTCACTCTTGTTTTCAATTACAAATTTTAGCTGGTATCTTGCGGATTGGATGAGTTCAAGGAGAGGTCCATACTGGATACGCTTCTCTTCGTGTATTTTCTTCCAACGACTATCACCAGGGGTGGAAGTTGAAAGTTTGGGACTGATTGACAGAAAGTCAGCTTCCGTTTCACGGAAGATGGTCCCGTTGGTTTCAACTGTTACGGGATAACCCTGCTCTTTCAAACAGCGGATAAGTTCAGGGAGTTCCTTCTGCATGTAGGGCTCACCACCTGTTATGACGACATGAGGGGTGAAAGATTTGGGAGATAAAATACAGATTTTGTCCATGACCTCGCCCACTTCCATTTCATTCCGCTCCGGATCCCAGCTTGTGTATGGGGTGTCACACCATGCACACCGTAGATTACAGCCAGAGGTCCTGACAAATATGCTGGGGTGCCCTAAATAGAGCCCCTCGCCTTGGATCGAGTAGAAAATCTCAGATATATTCAATTTTATCACTCCCTGCAGACCTGCTGTCCAGAGATTAGATGCAATAGATCGGTCAGTGCCTGTGTAATCGTGGAGTAGCTGTATTTAAGAATCTGTGAGATATCACATTCGATTTGATCTTCCAACTCAAAGTAACTCTTCCCAAAGATGGAGATGGCAAATATGTCGAAGTGGTCTAGAGATTCACTCACTATGAGTCTGTCTGTCTAAATTTCTAAAAACCTTCCTAAAGAAGAGGACTCAGAGGAATATTTATATGCTATTGTACCCATAGTATAATAGCGAGGGATGAGACCATGGCGGACCACAACATAGATGACATCCTGAAGATACTCTCAAATACCTATAGAAGGGAGATCCTTCGACTTCTTTCTACAGAAGATCGGTATGCATACGAGCTCGCAAAAATCCTGAAGATTACCCCAAGGGCTATCACGAAGCACCTAGAGCAACTCAAGGAGTACGGGTTAGTTGAGGCGCATATGAAGAAGTCCAACATCGGTCCATCTCGTGAATACTACTCTCTGAATCGGGGACTAGTATTTAGAATATCAATAGGGCAGAATCTATACTACTCAAATATATCCAATTTAAGAGACGATGGGACGATGCCTGTCTCTCCGACAATGCACTTGGAAGCACCAGATGAGGAATTCGATCTAGAAGAGATCATTCAGCAAGGACTGCTCTATCTCCCTCAGATCCTTGATGAGTTGGAGTTTCTCGAACTCCAGCAGACGAGACTTCTGCGGAGGTATCAAGGGATGCTTCAACATATTGGAGAACTCTTGAAAAAGCATGGGCTAGACCCTCAAGAGTCAGAGCTCATTGTGACAATGTTGGAGAATGGGGGAAAGATGAGACAGAAGGAAATTATGGACAAGCTTTCTCTAACACCCGTCACCCTCTCACCTATAATTGAACGTCTGATAGAAAAGGGATTGATTACCTATAATGTAATAATTGAAGAGGGCAAAGCACCAGTTAACGAGTATAAGCTCACTGTGGTTTAAGGGGTTTAAATAGCAGATCGAGAGTGTAACAACGTGCTCGTTCCACTATCACAGAGTTCAGTAACCTGCAAGGCAATTCTACCAGTGAATAAGGGAGTGTCTATTTTTTCAGAGGTACTCAATATTGAGGACATTTACCTCGATCCACCCTTGGAGACAGAGCTCATCATAAAATACAATGGGGTAAGGAATATCTCATTGCGGGAGACCAAGCTCTTCACACCCGATGAACTACTGTGGCTCGAACGTTACGGAATTGAGAATGTAGATGAAATCCTAAGCATAAATCCACGAGATTCGAGGTTTGACAATGTAATACGTAACTCTCCCTTTAACTTTGAGGAGAGGTTACAGCGTATACATGAATACGAGGAAAAACAGATAGAGGTTCAAAGTATCAAGACGGAGAATTTTCTAGCAATGGCGACTTTTACAATGGACAACCAGCTGTCAGTATCGATCCTCCGCGCCCCACTACTGATCACTATTTCAGGTGAAAAGCAGAATGAGAGACAAATTATTCAAACTGTTCTCAACGTAGTCACAAAAATCAGACCCACCCATATATTCTCCACTCACAATGCGCAAAACCATATAGACGCTATGCTTAACAATTCACTAGAGAAGTTCAAGAGAGAGTGGATGAGTTACGATATCCTAAAGAACGATTTTATGGAAGCTGGAGCATTTCTCCCTCTTTCAATGACGACAGTGGAGGATCTGAGCAAGAATGCAGCACTGATGCTCTTCTATCTTCTCCACAGGGTGTAGTTACTCGTCGTTCTCTGTGTGGCTGACGATTACACCCGAGGGAACACTGTCCAAGATCTGGTATGAGAGATGAGTCCTGATTCTATCGACCAGCCCCTTGTCACGGGAGTGTCCAATAAACACTGCATCAGGCTCATACTTCTTGATTTGGTCAAGGAGGGACTTTCTGAAGTTGTGACCAAAGAGAAAGACTGGTTTGACAACTAGCCCAAGCTGACCGCAAATATCTGTTGCATACTTCTCAAAATTCTCAGCGCTCCTTTTCAACTCAGGGAGCTGGGCTGCGTCCTCCAGAGATATGGTTTGCGGGATGAGAACCATGTGGTACACACTGATCGTCCCCTGCTCGGATCCTGATGTAATGACACTTGCCCACCTTGCTAGAAACACATCCCTCTCAGTCCCATCAAACAACAGGAATATATCCTTGAATGAGTCATCCTTCTGCTGATATTCCGGAGGGTGGATCTGGAGGACATTTCCCTTTATCATTGAGACCACCTTCTTGGAGATACTCTTGTCGAACAGTCGATCTACGACACTGGATCTCCTTTTAGATGCCATGCAGACCAACTGATAGTTACCAGAATTGAATGTGTCAATTATCGTATCCGCAACCTCACCACTCTCCTTGTGTAGATGATTATATTTCACCTTGTGCTGATCAAAAATCTCGATAGCTCCGTCAATATCTGCCCTACCAATGGACAGTAGGGTTACTTCTGCATTGTACTTCCGGGCTATTGTCGATGTTATATGCCAAGTGTTAGTCTCAAAAGCAGAACCAGAGACTGGCATCAAGATGTGATCTAGGTTGATGAAGAAGTCGTCTACCATAGGTCCACTGGTTATAGTGAACTCATTGATCAATTCTTTGCCAAGGGGTTCGAGGGCGTATTTGTCCACATCAACCTCCTGTCCACGAGAGATGATAGAATTGACCCACAGCCAAAGGGTTGTAAGTGTCGCGAAAGCAACAAGCACCGTGACAGCAAGTTGAGACTTCTCCCAGTGAGTGAGGAAGTAGTAAAAAACGAGACCCATGTAGAGAACAATCAGAACACTAGCAACTTTGGCGATAGTATTCTTCTCTTTGGGGAAGACCTTTAGCGTAGCGAGATTGATAGTCAGGAAGATCCCAAGGAAGATGATCGATCCTGATTCTGCAATCTCCACTGCATTCCCGACGAAAGTGAAGAGCCAACTGATCAGGGACGTGACAATAATAGCAAGCCAAGGCACCTGAGTCTTCTTGCTGATCACTGCGAGTGATTTAGGAAAGGCCTTCCAATCAGACATGACATAGGCCAACCGAGAGGAACCAAGGAGGGTTGCGTTGATGGCAGAGGTGGTGCTCGCTGCAGCTCCGAGGGTGACGAGAAGCACGGCCCATCCTCCGAGGAACTTAACTGCAGAGATGAGTGCGGTCTCGTCAATTGCACCAGTATCTTCCACAAGACTGTAGGTAGCAATGGTAGTTACTGCGTATGTCAGAGTAACGACGATGACAGAGATGTACATACCAATCTTCACATCCCTTGCGGGATTCTTCATCTCCTCAACCGTGTTCGCGATAACTTGGAATCCCTCATAAGATACAAAGACCACTGCACTCCCTATAATTATACCACCAATCCCCGAAAACTGCCCGAATGACTGGATCACTGGGTCGGATGTCGTTGTGAACTCCACATATCTGTCAGGGTTGAAAAGTATGAAACCTAGTACTCCAACAAAGAGGAGGACAGAAACCTTGAAGAGGACAATCACATTCTGGATTGCTCCGGTTTCCTTCACCCCCCTAAGGTTTATGACCATGAAAATGAAGATTGAGAGGAACGAGAGGAATTTCCTACCATTGACCAAGTCTGTATTCTCTAGGGAGAAAAAGTGGAGGTTGGTTAATTCAAATAGAAATTTTGAGGTATAGTTCCCAAAGGTAAATGCGTAGAGGGCAATTGTCACACTGTATCCTAACCAGAGCATGATTCCAATAGAATTACCGATGAATGGGTTCTTGAACCCCCTTCTAAGGATGACAAATTCCCCACCAGCGCTGGGATATTTATTGACAAGACGATAGTAGCTGTTTGATGTAAGAAAAGCAATGATACCACCTAGAATAAAACTGATTACAGCAGAAGGTCCTGTAATTGCAGCAAGGTTACCAAGAGCTGAGAATATACCACCACCAATCATCGCACCGACGGCGATAGCGATGGCTTCTTTCAGACCAAGTTCCTTAGCAAACTCAGTGTGGGTTTCAGAGCTTTGTGTTCCTACACCCGATTGTTCTTTCACATCCGATGGTGTAGATTCCCATATTTTAAGGATTTGAAAGTTATACGACCTAGATTCCGTACCCATCCGTACAATTAAATGGGAGAAGAGTGAGGAGACTATGTGAAAATATATTACACCAAAGAGATATCTTCAGCTCACCGACTATCACTACCTTATGAGAGTAAGTGCCAGAGACTTCACGGACATAACTATAAGGTCGAGCTTTTCATAGAAGGGGAGAAAAACAATCAAGGGATGGTTGTGGATTTCACACACCTCAAAGAAGTGGTTATGGGCTACGACCATATCTTCCTTAATGACCTCATAGAACAACCCACTGTCGAAAACATCGTGAGCCACATGATGGACAAGCTCAAGCAGCTTCCTAATTCCAAGAACTTGATCTCGGTTGTTGTACGTATTTGGGAGGATTCCGAGTCCTACGCAGAGGATTATTGGAGAATTTAGGCACTTTCTTCTGCTTACAACCGCAGTTTTGACGAGAGGAATAAATACGAGAGGAACACCACCAAAAGTATGGTCGTGGAATTGACTGTCGAAGAGGCTTTACAGTCAGACGTAGGACGCCAAATTGCACGGGTCCCTCAATCTGCTGCCGAGAAGATCGGCGTTAAAACGGGGGACATTGTTGCAATTACCGGGGAGAGGACAACCTATGCCAAGGTCTGGAGATCACACCCTAAAGACATTGGAAAGAAGAGTATTCGACTTGATCCGGTGCTAAGGAGGAACTCAGGAGTCAACCTCAATGACAAAGTAAGGATCCAGAAGGCAGAGGCAAGGATCGGGATCACGATAGTCCTTTCACTCGGTGAAGGGGCAGACCCAACTGACGATCTCAGAACCTTCCTGAGTAAATCACTCATGGACAAAGTGATGACAAACGGGGACTTCATCCTCATCTCCCTAGGGTTGGGAAAGTCCTTGACTTTCATGCTGGCAGAGACCGAGCCAAGTGGTCCCATAATTTTCACTGAGCAAACCGAGATTGTGTTCAGCAACGATCCATTCACGGAGGTCAGAGACAGCCCGGCATCAGAAAGAGGGATAGTATCGTATGAGGACATAGGAGGCCTGGAGCCAGCGATAAAGAAGATTAGAGAGATGGTCGAACTCCCCTTAAAGTATCCAGAGATATTCAATCGACTAGGGATATCTGCTCCGAGTGGGGTTCTCCTCCATGGACCACCCGGTACTGGAAAGACCCTTCTCGCCCGTGCAGTAGCAAATGAGACAAACAGCTTTTTCCAGAGTATTAATGGTCCTGAGATCATCAGCAGGTTCTATGGCGAGAGCGAGAATAAATTGAGGGAAATATTCGAGGAGGCAGCTAGAAGGTCACCTTCGGTTATTTTCATTGATGAAATTGACAGTATTGCACCAAAACGAAGTGGAGATACGGGGGAATCCGAGCGGAGAATCGTCTCACAGCTTCTGACACTCATGGACGGTATAGATAAACGTGGAGAGATAGTAGTCATCGCAGCCACGAACAGACCAGATGCCATTGATGAAGCCCTACGCCGGGGAGGAAGATTCGACAGAGAGATCGAGATTGGAGTTCCTGACGAGAAGGGAAGAATAGAGATATTGCAGATATTGACAAGGGGTATGCCCCTCGCAGAGGATGTAGATCTTCATGTCTTAGCGGAGAAGAGCTACGGATATGTTGGAGCAGATTTTTCAAGTTTGGCCAAAGAGGCAGCGATGATGAGTCTTTCACGTGCCCTTCCCCAATTGGAACGCCAGAGTGACAATCAGCTTACTCCAGAAATGCTAAACAGCCTTACGGTGTCTATGGATGATTTCGAGAAAGCAATGAGTGAGATCATCCCTTCAGGGATGAGGGAGATTTTCACGGACAAACCCAAATCAGGTTTCGACAAGATTATTGGGTTCGAGAAGGTAAAGGAAAGATTGAGGGAGACGATAATTTGGCCACTGAAGCAAAAGGACCTGTTCAAACAACTCGAGATGTATCCAAGCAAGGGGATTATTCTCTATGGCCCTCCAGGTACTGGGAAGACCACAATGGCCAAGGCGATTTCTTTCGAGGCAGAGACGAACTTCATCTCCATCTATGGTCCCCAACTTCTCAATAAATATGTTGGTGAGACTGAGAAAGAGATCAGGAGGATATTTAAGAAGGCCAAAGTTGCATCGCCAAGCATTATTCTCTTCGATGAGATAGACGCTTTCATAGGCATTAAATCAGAGAATAGTTCATTTAGTAATGAATCGATAATCTCGCAATTACTCACTGAATTTGACCTTCTGGACGAATGGAGTGAGGTCTTTGTCATCGCAACCACAACCAACCCCTCAAGAATTCCGATGTCTCTTAGAAGACCGGGGAGATTTGAAGTGGAGTTAGAGATTGGTCTTCCAGATGACAGAACGAGGAGAAGCCTGATAGAGAACCATCTCTCAATGGTAAAAAGTGCGGACCTCGACCTTGAAGTCCTAGTTGCGAGGACGAAGGGGATGACACCGTCTGAAATAATCTCAGTGATACGAAATAGTAAGCTGAGATTGTTGAAGAGGAGTATCGAGAACGAGGACAATGTGATAAAACAGGAGGATCTGATTGTATCGATCGATGCAGTCGTTAAGGACAGATCCAATACGAAGAAGAGGGACAGTTTCTTTGACTAGGATAATGACCACAGATAGTCAAAATTGTTCTGGAATAAGCTGACAATCCCACTATTCGAACTGAACTGGGGTCTGAAGATCCTCTTCTCAACATTCTCACCAGAAGGCTCAGAGGCCCAAATGATAAACACAACTTCCTTCCCATCCACCAAGGTTCCACGGAATTTGCTCTGTATCCCCGCAGAGATCTTGATCTGGAAATTGGGGTACTTGTTCATCAGTGAGTCAATATCTGGGTTTGACAAACGTTTTTGCATCAGTACTTTGATTTTGATACCACGCGCAAGGGCAGTCTCGAGCTCACCCTTGAACTTGTCGAACCAGTGGAAAACATTTGTGAAAATACGGATTTCTTCCTCTGCATTGTGGATAAGAGAGAAGGTCTTGTTCTCTGCCTCCTCCAGTGTCGAGAACTGGAAGAGGAGCTCTTCAGCCGTGATTGTTGTGTTGCTCTCAAGAAAAAGAGGTTGTGACAGCTGCACAAACTCCTGCAGAGTATTTTCAAGTGATTGCAAACTGTCTTCCATCTCCTTATGTCTCCGTGAGAGAAAGGTCTGGGCAGCAGATGTCGGAGAGACGGCCCAGAATAGACGGGGTCTACTGTTAGAAACTGATGCAAAGCCTTTGGATACCAATTGATCCATAGTGTCATAAACCCTAGTCTTAGGGATCTGTGTATTCTTCGCAAGATCCTCAGCGGTTGATGCACGATGCTTGTAGAGGTAGGTCAAAAGAGCGACCTCATATTTCGAAAATCCTATTTGATGGAGAATCTCATTTAACTTATTCACTGGACACTACACCTGCTACACTCTCTGCGAGAATTACCGACTTGAGGAGGTCATCAACCGTGTACTTCATGGTCCCTATGCTCATCTCTCCCTTGATGAGAACGGAAATCCCATCTTTGAGATGCTGGGTGAAGATGTGACCATGTTCCCCAAAGGTCATATTTTCCAACTTGACGGCTTGGTAGAGTACCTCACTTTCACCATGAAGTTTGATTGTAGCCCTCATGTCTAAATGATCGATATCCACAATATACCATCGAGTCCTGCTATATTACGTATCGCATAAAATCTAGTAAAATCTCAACCAACTATTGTGATAGAGGGATGAAGAACAAATATTATACCACAATGACAGGAATCTCTGTTGCATTGAAGCGGGTATCTTCCAGCTTGTAGTCTCAGGACAACACTACAATAAACTACATAAGATCACACGAAGTTCAGTATTTGTGAAAGACTCAGTTCAGAGAGAGATTAACAGTCATCTCGAACAGTTAGGTATTTCGAAGAAGATAAATCTTCTTCCAATCGCAGATCACCTCGATTTTGAGGGTGATTTCTGCTTTATCGTAAATACCATTGCCCCAAAGAATCCTAAGCAAGAGGGAGAAAGATTATCCAAGGAAATTGCGGCCCTAAATAGCATCTCTGACGCATCAATTGCGGTTAATGATACAGGAAAGAACCCTATTGTCTATCTAAACCTAAAGCTCAGTGATGAGATAAAAAAACAGCACTATACAGATCTCATCAAATCGACTTGTGATAATCTTGCAGATCCAAAATTTGGAGAGGTAGAAGATAATGTTGGTAAGATTGCCATAGTTGAACATACCTCAGCCAATCCGATATCGCCCATACATGTTGGCAACCTGAGGAACTCAATACAAGGAGACACCTTCGCTCGAATGCTAGAAAAGACTGGGTACAGAGTCTTCAGACACTACCTTGTGAACGATGGTGGTCTTCAGATCGGTTTCACCGTGATAGGCTACCAGATGCTTAAAGAGAAGGGGGTGAAACCCGCAATCAAATTCGACCGCTGGCTTGGACAGGTTTACGCAATAATGAACCTTTTTTACAATTCACAGAGAATCAAGACTAAGTTTATGGACAAGGAGTTGGACCGAGATGTCTACAGGATATCATCCGAGGATCTTGAGAAAATAACAGAGATACTTGAGAGTCAACGGAGTCAGATAGAATTGGAGATGAAGGTAATTGAAAAGCAGATTGCTCAAACCAAAGACAAAAAGTCATTGAAGAACCTGAAGCGCGAGCTCGCGAAGAAGAAGAGAGATATTACAAAGGTTGTCGAGGAATCAAAGGAAGTAGTGAAATACTACGATACATCATCTGATCTTAGTAATAGATTCCCGGATATGTACCATTTGCTACACGAGTCTGTGAAAAACATAGACCTTCTACAGATGACCGCAGACTATCTCTATAGGTATGAAAAGGGAGAAGAGAAGGAGATAATCGACCTTTTCCGAGAAATGGCTAACTGGACTTTAGAAAGCTTCAAATGGACACTGCGGCGATATGGAATTGTATTCGATTCTTTTGATTTCGAGACTGATGTAACGTGGTCTAATCTAGCGGAAGAACTCCTCGTCAGACTCTCGGATACAGAAGAGTGCTTAATAGAGGGAAAGGCAGTAAGGTTTAGGTATGAACCCAAGCTGATGAAGGCCTTCATGAGGGATTTGGGTCTCAAAAAGAGTGACCTTAAAATCAGAGGTAACATACCTGATCTCCAGCTCTCAAGATCAGATGGAACATCATTGTACGTGATGAAGGACTTAGCATACACTATTCAGAAGTTTGAGAGGAGAAAGGCCGATGTCGTTTACAACGTAGTGGGTGAGGAGCAGGCACTTGCGCAATTCCAGCTCCTACCTCTTCTCTATAAACTCGGTTATCACGACTACGCAAAGAATCTCCATCACTATGGGTACGAGAAGGTGAACTTGGTGGGAAGAACAATGAGTGGAAGGCTCGCGAGATATGTCACCTCTGACCAGTTCTACGAAGAGAGTTATGTCCGGGCACGAATGGCAAAACGGGCGAGTGAGGAGGCAAGAGGGGAAAGCTCCCCTCAATCAGATGAGGAGTATTTGGAGGAGGAGAAAATCCTCAGGGCTGTTACCCTAGCCACCACTAGATTCCCTCTTATTGAGAGCTCTCCAAACAAGCGGATACACCTAGATTTGGATAGGGAGCTCGATATGAAAAGGAACTCAGGACCATTTGTTCTCTATGCTCATGCTCGTGCCAACGGTATTTTGAAGAAGATTCAACTAAAGGGCAAAGCAGACTTTTCGATCCTCTGGAACAATCAAGAGGTCATCCAAATGGTACGGCACATGGCGACATATGAGGAGACTCTGCGCAGAGCAGTGAGTGAGATGGATCCTTCAAAATTGACGGACTGGATATTCAAACTTGCCCAGCTCTTTATGAAATTCTACGAGAAGAATCCCATCATGAAGGAGAATGACAAAGGGGCGAAACAGGCAAAACTCCATCTGGTACTTGCGACCAAAAATGCGCTCGCCAAGACAATGGAGACCATTGGGATCCCGGTGACAGAACGGATTTAAGTAATTTATATAATATGGTTCTTCATCTTCAGCACATGTTTGCAAGATTATTTGGCAGAAAGTCAAGCCCCATTGTACCCACTTACAATCCCAGCCTACAGAAAAGGGAGAAGGTACACCCACATTCCATCGAGACTGTGATGGTCATGGACAATGCAGGGTTCCTACTGGGATCTTATACCCCGGACGAGGCAGATGAGAAAGAAACAGACGACGCGCTCATATCCATGTTCATCTCCGCTATCTCCAACTTCTCAAAAGAGCTGTTTAAGCGAAATGATGGTGCCTCTATCACCGTCAATAGGGGCGAGTACGTCATCTCCTTAGAGAGTAACCACAGAATTTGTGTTGCGTTCATCGGCCAGTATGACCCAAACCTCCTCTATTCTAAGCTGAGAAAGCTCCTCGCTAAGATTGATGCATTGTACAAAAAATATGACGAACCGAATAAAATAGATAATCACATTGAGATAGAGAGTATAATCCAGAATTTCTTCAACTAAATCACATAGGGGGCATTCCACCTGGCATCCCGCCAGGAGGGGCACCACCGCCTTCGCCACCCTTCGTGGCAATGACATCATCTATCCTCAGGATCATCTCTGCAGCTTCAGCTGCTGATCTCAGAGCCTGCGTCTTGACCCTGATCGGCTCGAGGATACCTTCTTCCATCATGTTGACGATCTTACCGCTCTTCACGTTGATGCCGTAGCCGAGATTACCCTCGGTATATGAGGAGGTGAGTTCTGCGACCTTGTCAATAGGATCCAGACCGGAGTTCTCAGCCAGTGTGGAAGGAATTGCGAGTATCGCCTCTGCGAATGCCTTAATCGCAAGCCTTTCCTTACTCTTCTCCTTCTTTGCAAGAGCTTCAAGAACCTGATTGATATGGATCTCGGGTGCTCCACCACCAGGGATGAGTTTCCCGTCCTCTACAACATTCCGTACGACGGAAAGTGCGTCCGTGATTGCTCTTTCTGCCTCATCTGTTGAGTACTTGGATGCTCCCCTGAGAAGGATGGTCACGGCCTCTGGAGAGGGGCAATCTTCGATATAGATATAGTCGTCATCAC
Organism: Candidatus Heimdallarchaeota archaeon; assembly: GCA_027077875.1. Taxonomy (GTDB): domain Archaea; phylum Asgardarchaeota; class Heimdallarchaeia; order Heimdallarchaeales; family Kariarchaeaceae; genus S139-21. Next base: position 495 of record JALWRB010000345.1, on the reverse strand, counting down.
CCAGCTTTGCCTCGTAGACCTTACCCGAGGTTCCAAGATGTTCCTTCGAGAGTTCATCGAGTGAGGAGACAATCTTGCCCTTGGTTGCTCTTGCAATTTTCTCCATATCACTCTTTTTCACCCTCCTGACGGCAGCAATTCCCTTCTTCGCCATAAAGTACTGGGCCATGTCATCGATACCCTTCTGGCAGACGACGAAATTTGCGCCAGTTGCGGCGATCTTCTCCACCATATCCTCAATGATTTTCTGCTCGTTGTCGATAAAGCCTTGGATCAAGGAGGCATCGGTAATCCTGATCTCAGAATCAAACTCGGTCTTGCTCACCTCGATGTTGGTGTTGATGAGAGCGATCTTGACATTCTCAATTTCCTTGGGCATTCCAGGGTGAAGGATATCCTTATCTATAGCTATACCCTTAATCAGAGAGCTGTCCTCTAACCCCTTACCTTGCTTCTGCAGGATCTTGATATTGTCGAGATTAGCCTTGACCTTAC
>JALWRB010000344.1 GCA_027077875.1 Candidatus Heimdallarchaeota archaeon | reverse complement strand
ATGACGATAATCCTAAGCGTGCCCATCCTCAAGCACAGAATTACGAATTCCAAGGATATAATAACCTGATTCACGCTCTCTCTCTATCAGTATCAACTTATCACATCTAAGAAAATATAGATATGTCTTCAGAAGTGGATGTAATACCATTCCAATAGAGATGATGTAATATATTTCTATAATAGAAATAATTATATATCTTATCATATAATGGAATATTGTTATTTCTGATATAGAAATATGTGATAACCATGAATGCGAATAAAATAACGACAATCATGAACAGAAACAAGGTGCTTATCATTGCTTTCTGGATTGTGTTTGGATCTTTCATAACAATAGCTTATGCCCCGGATTTACTGTCTAGTACAGACACTGATTTCAAGGCACCGGACGGGTCTGATTCAGCGAAAGCAGAGCTTTTGATGAAGACATACTTCCCAGAGCAGATAAACAACAGTGAACATATCATCCTCTTCAACAACCCAGAAGGTAATGTCTTGTCCCAGAACATGATAGATGTGAGCATGTCCATTGCGGATTTCGTATTGGAGAAGTACCCCGATGCAGAGGTCTTTGGCTACGCCATGGTAGTGGGGACAGAGCTTGACTCACTGAAATCGAACTTTGTCTCGGAGGATGGGAAAAGCTCCATCATGACCATCTCGGTTCCGGGGACTAACAACGAACAGCTTGATTTCGTGGAAGCACTCAGGGATGAGATCAGGGGGCTTGACAGTGAAAATGATATCTATGTTGTCGGCAGACCCGCTCTCGACCGGGATACTGATCATTCCATAGAGAGGGACATGTCCACAATAGACGCAATCGTCATTCCCATTGTGTTCCTCGCTCTGATCCTGCTCTTAAGGAACTGGAAGTACCTTCCAATTACTGTCATCCCTATTTTCCTGTCCATTGGAACGAGTTTCGGGATACTCGAAAGGTACATTGCGCTCACTGGAAATGCGATACAGGCATTTGTTCCAAGCGTCCTCATATCCATGGTTCTTGGAATCGGGGTAGACTACAACCTTTTCCTGCTCAGCAGATTTAAAGAAGAGAGAAAGTCAGGAAGCGACGTCTTCTCTGCAGTGGAGACCATGATGGAGAGAGCAGGGCACACAGTTCTTACCTCTGGAGGAACGTTGATCCTTGCCATGGCCGGTCTAACTTTCTTCCCGGTGGTCATGCTCTCGTCAGTCGGAGTGGGCATTTCCATTGCCATAACAATCCTGCTCCTTATCAACCTCACATTCACCCCCTCATTACTTCTACTCGTTGGAAAATGGGTTGAAAAGAGGGAGAATAGGGAGGTGAAGAAGATAGGGAGTAAGTTCTGGTATAGAATGGGGAAGTTCTCCACCAAATATAGCCTCGGCATAATCGCCTTGATCCTCCTGATCACTGCGCCGATTATTGCCAATATGATCGACTTCGAAGCGGAGTCACAAACCGTGTTCTTCTCACCCAACGGGAGTGAGTCCAACAAGGGCTTATCTATCCTTCAGGATTCCTTTGGCCAAGGGATGATCGGTCCTCTTTCCATTGTCGTAGTCCCGGAGGGAGGGTCGGTCATGAGCGAGGATGTCTTCGACTCTACAAGGAGGTTGGCCAACCGCTTGATCGATGAACTCGGTGTCGACCCTTTCGCCATTCAGTCACATGCTTGGCTTAATGGGTCTGCTATCGATTTCGATTTTGCCATGGCTGCGTTTGATCCGACCTCTCCAATCTTCAATATCCCGCAAGCTGCCCTTTACAGGGTATTCGCTTCACCTCTGATGTCCGATGATCTTGTTGCCATGAGGATCGGACTGACAATAGACGAGGATGTATGGTCACCAGAAGCAATGGCACAAGGAGAGATGATCAAGAAAATCGTCTCAGAGGAATTCAACGGGGATGAGACAGGTGTCTATGGAGACACCACAATCGGGGACGATGTTATTGATTCGACCATGAACATGTTTCCTCTGATGATCCTAGGGGTGGTCTTGGTTATCTACATCTTCATTGCAATCATGTTTAGGGCAGTTTTCCTCCCATTGAGATTGATCGCTACGATCGGGCTTACACTGGCCTTTATATTCGGAGCGACTACTTTAGTATTTCAAGATCAGACATTCCTGAATGACTTAATACCACTCCTGAACGACATGGAGGTCACCTTCTGGATGGTCCCAGTCATGTCCTTCAGCATTATTCTTGGACTGGGAATAGACTACGATGTCTTCACCCTAGAGAGGATCAGGGAGAACCTCTCCAATGGTATGAGTAACGAAGAGGCCATCGCTTCAGGTATTAGCAAGACCTCCAGGATAATTACCAGTGCTGGTATCATAATGATGATTGCCTTTGGGGGACTGATGTTCTCGTCCTCGTATATACTCGTACAGTTTGGCTTCGTCCTCACGTTTTCTGTCTTTCTAGACACATTTGTAGTTCGATCCATCCTCGTCCCTGCAATCATGTCCATAGGAGAGAAGTGGAACTGGTGGCCATCCACCATTCATGAAGTATCTACAGGATCTGACTAAGGCTTGTAGCCCCATGCAACAATTACACCGAGGTGCGTGATGCTCCCTATGTCTTTGAGCTTGTAACTTTCCAATTTTTCTTCTACGGATTGAGGGGTCTCATTCCCAATTGCATAGCTCTTCAAGAGTACATTTTTTATGGTTGACATCACGATGTTCTCACTATCTTCAATCTCTTGATTCGTCACGACAAGGAACGGTGCACCCTCCTGAAGGACCCTAAGCCCCTCGTGAAATAGGTCATCAAACTGCTCCTCGAAACTCCCAAAATCACAGTCGTAGCCGATGATAATAACCCCGTCGTATGTATCATTTGCCTCACGAATACGTCCATCTAAGAGATCTGTTTTTGCGATGCTCTTGTCCAAACCACCCTTGATATAAAGGTCGTATTCCCACTCAGTTGTTAGGAGGAAGGTCTGTTCTGAAAGATTTGTTAACAAATTTATGGAGTTGGATGTGATCCCTACCTCCATATTAATCACAAGTAACTTGTTGAAGTGGTGCTTCTTCAGGCGTTTCATAACTAGGGGGATCAACTCGGGAGTCGTGCTGTCCAGATCCACAAGTGACAGGATCGAAAAAACGAACATCTGCCTGAGGAACTTCCTGCCAAAATCGGTGATAGCAATAGTCTGGTTTCGCCGAGATGAGGTATCAACATAGGTCACTAGACCTTTCTTTTCCAACCGCTCCAGCCGCTTGTAGTAGGATGAGGGATGGATAGTGCTTGGATCGTTGAACTTCTTGATGAGCAGATCCATGATTAATTTGCGAGGTGTAGGGGAAGAATTGCCGTAGAGTTCAAGGAGAACAAAATACTCAGTGAGACTAATGTCAAGTAAGTTGGAATATTGCCAATATTCGAAGTCCCGTCCAATCATGGATTTCTCAAACACGGATTACTCACTTGTTCCCAAGTATTTAATGATTTAGAAAAACCTCTACAGTTATTACTAAAATAAAAATAATATTTCTTACATTCATGGAAAACGGTCTACCAATAGCTAGATTCCTTCAATGGGATATCACCGGAGAGAAGGTGGGTGATTTGTGACAAATTCTACGTGATAAATTGTAAGGACATTTGTTCATATTCCACAAGTTTTAATACTTAAAATTAGAATATATTTTGTCTGGCTTCGGCCAGACTACCCTCCCCCCACTCGATTCTACTTATCCATTCGAGACATGACATCAGTCAGGTCACCCAAGATTCTCCGACATGGGACAGCTAGATTTATGAATTATAGGATAGTATGAATAGAAGAGCTGTTCTATGGACGACATCTCACCTCTCGATATCATATCAAATGAGTTCATCAATCTTTTTGATGAACCAATCAAAGCGAAGATAGACTCTGCCTTGGCAGTCCTCGGGAAATTTTTCAAGGTAGACAGGAGTTACATCTTCCAGTACCACGGGGAGTATATGTCCAACACAAATGAATGGGTAAGAGAGGGAATAACTGCATTTATTGACGGGTTACAGAACATTCCCAAGTCCATCTTCTCTTGGATGGACAAGAAGATGGCCAATGGAGAAATCATCAATTTGCAAGATATAGAAAAACTACCTGATGATGCCTCCACAGAGAAAGAGGAGTTTAGAAAGGAGGGAATTAAATCGATACTTCTCATACCTATTGTCATCAATGATAAGAGATTGGGTTTCATCGGATTAGATTCGGTCCGGGAACACAGAATGTGGACTACACAGGAGATCAGCATATGTCAGATAGCTGGTCAAATCATTCTAAGTTCAATTGAGAAGCTCACTCTAATTGAAGAATTAAGAAGTAGTGAAGGCAGGTACAGAACCATCCTTGAGCTCATTCCAGACACGATAGCCATTCACAGAAATGGGGTTCTGATCTACATCAATCCAGCAGGTAGGAAGCTGATGAAGGTGGAACATGAAGATGAACTTATTGGGAAAAATATTATTGAATTTGTCCATCCTGAAGACCGTCCCATGGTTTTACAGAGGGTGAGAGGGGCCCAACAGGGAATAGTTCAACCACTAACGACAGAGAGATTCATCAGGAATGATGGAAGTATCGTATTCGTTGAGACGGTTGCTCTTCAACTGGAATTTGAGGGTGAAGATGCCAACCTTGTCGTCGTAAGGGACATCTCAGAGAGAGTAGAAACTCAAAGAAAACTTGTGGAAAACGAGAGGAAGTTCAGAATGCTCTTTGAGAAGTCGTTCGACGCGATCTACATCTCGACCGTGGAGGGAAAATTCATCGAGGTGAACGAGGCGATGCAGAATTTACTCGGTTACACTAAGGAGGAGCTCCTCGATATTGATGTCCGCATTCTGTACAGCGACCCAAAATTCAGGGATAGATTTGCCTCTATAATTAATGAAAAAGGGATGGTAAAGGACGTACAAGTTCAGATAATCCATAAAAGTGGAAAATTGCTCCACTGCCTAGAGTCGTCCTCTGCTCTCTTCAATGATGAGCAAGAGATCGTGGGCTACCAAGGTATAATCCGCGACATGTCTGAGATTATCGAGGCAAGGGAGACGATCTTTAGGATGCAGAAGGAAGAGTCTCTAGGAACGATGGCATCTGGTATTGCACACGACTTTAACAACTACCTCACGGTCATTTCGGGAAATGCGAGTTTGCTTGAGAATAGGTTGGAAGATCCCGATCTGAGGGAGACTGTTCAGACCATGATACAGGTGACGAATAAGGCATCGGAGCTTATTTCTCAACTCTTGGAATACACAGGGAACAAATCCGTCGAACGTTCTGCATTATCGATAAACGAGATTGTGGAGATGAACAAGAACATGATCCGCCTTGCCTCCCTCCAGAGCATTGAGCTGACCTACGATCTGTGCCCTGAGAACCCAATGATCATGGCCAGTAGCGGACAGCTCTCGCAGATCCTCCTGAATCTTGTCACCAATGCAACAGAGGCTATCAAGGAGGAGAATGGATCAATACGTATCAGGACAAGATGTGTATATTTAACAGAGGGTGATACTAAGAGTATAACTCCTTACACGATCAATCCTGGAAGATACGTTGCTATAGAAGTGATAGATAACGGTGAAGGAATATCTAAGGATACAATCGAGAAGATCTTCGACCCGTTCTTCACCACGAAGTTCACAGGTAGAGGACTGGGATTACCGAGCGTCTTGGGTATTGTGAAATCTATGGGAGGGGGGATTCGTCTACAGTCAGAACAGGGAAGTGGGACGAAAATTACGATCTATATCCCTGAATATCATCCCATTCCTAGCGAGGAAGAGGACTACGTTGATGAAGTCCAGAAGAAAAAGCCTGATCTCACTGGTATGAAAGTTCTAATCTGTGACGACGAGGAGGATAATCGCGTCCTATTTGGGAAGTTCTTCGAGCTCCTCTCGGCGAGTGTTGTCTTCGCGGAGGACGGTGTGAACTGCCTCGAGGTAATAGAACAAGAAAAAATTGATCTCCTTCTTCTGGATATAATAATGCCTCGAATGACTGGTCACGAGGTGTTCAAGAGACTGAGAGAGAAGAACCCGGATCTACCGATCATAGTCTGTAGTGGGTTTTCAAAAGATAGCCACAGGTACCTCTACGAACAGAAAACAGCCTTCTTGGGTAAGCCATTCACCTTTGAGGATCTGAATAAGACGATTAGGAAACTTCTCGACTTGCCACATTCTGACCGATCCAGCTAACCAAGCTCTCCTCCATGTGTGGAATATCTTTCATTCCAAGGACGAGGAACTTCTTCCGAAATATCGAGTGTCCTGCACTCAGTTCTTCTCGAATGGACATGGGATCCGAGAACAGGGTGATAAGTGCGAACCTAGCCTCTGCTCCTGCTATTTGGGACGTGCGCTTTGCCACCTCGAAGAGTTTGTCCTTATTCAGCTTTCGATGACCCGTATTGGAGGTACAGGAGATCCCGAAGAACATTGAATCCACGATGCAGAACACATCCAGCTCAAATCTTACCTTGTTGGGTGGATTGACGGTGAGGTTATAGCCCAGCTCCTTGATGTTCAGGTCTTTCTTGTTCTTCTGGAGGATTATGAACACAACCTCTTCCAACCAGCTACCATCAAACCACCTTGAGATAAACTCGAAGTCTCTATCTTTAATGCTTGAGATCTGACTGAATGGGAGTGCATCTCCGAGTGTTCGAACACCAAGGTCCCTGATCAGATGATCTTTGAGCTCAGAACCTACTTTGGTCCGATCGAGAGGAAGTTTAAAAGATGCCGGATCGCACTTACCTTTTTTCAGATCCCTGAGATACCTCTGCTTGAAATTGAAGTATGAACTTTTTTCCCTCAAATGAAGCCTAAGTATCTTCTGAGCAGTGTGGGGAAGAAACAGCTCTGTGGAGGAAGAGTATGGACATTCTGATAGGAAGTGAAGTTTCAGAAGTGTCCTTAGATCAAAATAGATACTTGGTCTGTACCTCCTTACTTCTTGGTCATAATCGATAATGAAGGTGTTTGTACCCGCGTAGAGGTAGATAAGTGTCATATCAATAGTGGGTCTCTGTAGCTCCAGAAGTGTGTACACCACCATCGATTTGGTCCCACCAGTGTAGCTGAAACAGACTTTTCCAGTCACTTGTCCCAACCCCTTCGAAAGAATGCTGGAAGAATTTTCCAAGTGATTGAGGTCGATCTCAATAAATTGGTACTGCCCCACAATTCCCGGACGGAGGTCTTCAATGATCTGCGGGAGGATGTCCGCGTGCTTGCTTGTTTCCTTACTGTGCACGAAGTAAATAGCACCCCCATTATCGAGGAACGTCAGAACTGCCAAAATGTTAGGGAGGTTGTTCTCACCAACAAGCAGGACTAGTGTAGGGAATTGTTCCACATGTGGATATATTAGTCGAATATATTATACCTTTGGGAGAGATGTGCTCCTTGTTCTGGTTGAACTCTTCTTGGATGGTCACATGGGAAGTATCTGGAGCAGCATGGTTTAACATAGAAATATAGTTAGGTGATAGTTTGGTTGTTGTTTCTTTCACTCCAAGAGCTTCCGTAGTTTCTCTTTCTTCTCATTGGAAAGTGCTTTGACAAGGTCCTCTGGTTTGACTTCTTCTAGCACATTCTCCAGACCGACCTCATTGATGACATCCTCCACACCGATTATGTCGATGACTTTCTCTACGCCAACTGCATCGATGACTTTCTCTACGCCAACTGCATCGATGACACTCTCTATGCCAACTGCATCGACGACACTCTCTATGCCAACTGCATCGATGACACTCTCTATGCCAACTGCATCGATGACACTCTCTATGCCAACTGCATCGACGACACTCTCTACGCCAACCTCATTGACTACCCGTGAGATGCCCAGTGCCTCTACAGATTCTTTTATAGTGAATCCTTTTCTATTTAGTACTTCCATTGCCTTTTTGTCCTTTCCTACTATTTCTTTGAATAACATATGTGCTATAGTCAACATAAAGTTATCGCTCATCGATACTGCTATCTTCAGGAATTCATCTATTCTCGAAGCCACAAATAGACCAAGAAAGTAGTTATGGGTTGTCAATTTAATCTCCTTGCTCAGGATAATAAGGACTGAGTTAAAAGTGGTGGTGCTAATCCTGTACACTCCCCTTTCCAAAATCTCAGGACTATATTTCTTTTCTATCAGATTTGGAATTGACCTGTTCCCCGAAATAATGAAAACTGCAGACAACTTCATTGGATCAATTTTCACTCCCGTGGTCTTACTCCCCATGTATCCATATCTCGCAGCGAGGTAATAATGGAGTTTCGCAATCGTTGCAAAAAAATCTCCCGATCCGAAGAAATCCGTCTCGCTCTTAAATTCTCCTACTACCTCTGGAGTGAAGTACTTGAACGGAGAATGCAATATTAATTCATTGTCAGTAAAGCCTGAGATTAGGAAGTCAATTCTCATATTGGCAGACGGGACTTCGGTTTCTGCGTGAACCTTGACTCCATATCCTGCGAGATAGCTTGCAAAAATATTCTTGAAATAGGCTTCTTTTCTCTGAATGAATTAAGGACGGAGTAATGCTTGATAAATATTTAGGGGAATATTGTGACCAAATCACAAAGAATCTCAGAGCGTGAGATTTGTCTGCTCGATATTCATCATCCGGAAGAAGAGTACCTGCTCGTTGATTTCAAGATTGTTTATGAGAAGAAGACACGATTTGATACCATTGCCCACCATCTCCGACTCGGTCTCCCAGTAGACGACCTCCAGGATTATATTGTCGCTTGTAACATCATGGGACTTGCCCTCGGGGTCTATCCATGTCCCCCTCCCTCCGATCTCGGTGACTGCCCTCATAAACGGGAGGAGTGCAACCACCTTCTTCCTCGGGACGGTGATGGATAGGAGCTCGGTCTGAATCCTCGGGATACTTACGTTCGTCTCTTCATCCCCGTAGAGCAATGCGAAAAGCAGGAGCCTTGCCCGGTTGAGGAGGTCTTCACCCTTCTTCGTCCGCTTCTTTTCGGAGATTAATCCCTTACCCTTCCTAGGTGGTGAGTTGAGGTAGCCCTCTTGCTCAAGTCTCTCTCGGTCGAAAGAGTTGAATTCCTGAATGGTCTCGATGAGTGAATCGAGAGTCACGGGGTACTTCTCGATGTTCTTTATCATCCTCCTCTGCTCCTTTCTCACCTCGCTCAGCTTAACACTTCTACCGAGGTTAATATCTTTCCTGTTCCATGTCTGGTTACTGGCGACTGCGAGGAAAGCGAGGAATCCGAGTGATACGTGGGCAAAGAGCTGGTCAAGACTGTACTGGTCTAGGTAGATGAAACCTGCGGTAATTCCCCCTCCTGTCAGGTAAGGAGCCAGCCAGAATCTCCCCTTATAGGCCTCCCTCATGTAGGAGAAAGCTGTGAAAGCCAGAATTGCGGAAATTGCTCCCCAGAATATCTGCTCTGTGTAGTACTGGGATACTGAAACCACAATAACCACCGGGGTTACGTACTGGAATAAACGATAGAGAACCATTTGTTTAATTTCCCTGAAGGGATTGAAATACTTGACTCAGCACTGCTGACAAATTGCCAATCACTTGGAGTACTTATTGCTGAAGTAGAAGTAGAGGTAGATCAAAGGGAGTTGTAGCACAATGATCACTGGAAGTGAGCTCCTGAACTTCAGGATGAGGTCGTCAATCCCTACGAACCTGTTCATGGTAAGGATCGCTCCAACAAGGATGGTGCCGAGTCCCCCTACATTTTTTAGGAACTCGAATTGGTCATTCGTCATTCCGAGTACAGTGGTATCGAGGACACTGTACCTAACTGTCTGGAAGTGGATAACCTCTGTTTCCTGAAAATCGATGTACTTACCATCTCTTGTGAAGAGGGGATAGATGGCAAAGAGCATGTTCTGTACTCCTGCTTCCAGCGGTGTGACTGCAATCTTGAAAATGGCTTCCTGTCCTTTATTGAGCTTTAGCTCTACAATCTCTGGAGATATGAAGTCACTCGATTTGAAGACCACGCGTATCCCGTGCTTCCGCAGGGTGTTCCTGACCTTTACGGTCACTTCGTTAGTCTCTCCCATCTTGAAAGGTCTAGCTGGAGAGAACATGAGCAATGCGGGTTCACTCACCTCTCCCACCACCACATCTTCACCACTACTCCTGTTGAGTATTCCCTCACTGAGTATGGCGATCAGTAGGGTAACACCCGCGATCACGGGAAGTAGGAAATCCCTGTCTGGGATTATCCCTGCTCCATCAGTGAATATGGATATATAGCCTTCGTACAATAGGACTAGAGTAATTATGGCCACAAGTAGTCTGAGGATTAGGATGATGATGAATGAACCTCTCTTTGTGATACCGTGGACGATATCACTACTATCATTTATCCTGTATGATTTATGATCGCTGGTAAGGACTAGATCCAGCTTGCCGAATTCCTCCATTCTCTTTCTGAACTTGCCAATACTCCATATGCCGTACATCCCAATTACCAGCAATTCGGTCAATACCACAGTGGAGATGAGAATCACATTCTCCGAATTAAAGCTGAAGGTCTTGTTGAGGGACTCCATCACGTTGCTCCAGAGAACCGAGATCACGAAGACCACAACGTTCACGCTACTGAAACCCGCTAATGAGTCCTGCTTGTAGACCTCTGTGCTCGAAGCACTGAGATTTGCAATGGTGGACTGTCCGCTATTCTCACCCTTGACATGGAGTCTCATCCTGATTTCCCGGTGCCGTTTGGGCATGATGTAGAATGTCTGCATGAACTTCTCACCTGGGTTCAGCCTGTTGCTTCGGTCGATCTGTGGGAAGAGTAATGCATCCGAGACTAGCTCGAACCTATAGGTCTCTGGGGACTTTTTCGAATTCTTTATCTCAACATTAAGTGGGTTCCACTCACCCACCCACAGTGAGTGATCAGGAAGAAATATTTTGGAGATCTTGAGGTCTTTCTCTACATATTCGATCACAAGTTCCTTGTTCTTCTCGTCTTGATTCCTGAATCTCCTCTTTTGAAAAGTATTGAAGAACTTGTAGACCAGAAGTGAGAGTACCATCATCACGATGAGAACTACGGAATTGTAGAAGAATATTGCCTCGAAAACAGTTCGGGCAACAGCGAGGGGGAGAGAACTATACATGTAGAGGATACCGTAACCAATCAATCCTCCAGTAACGAGTGCCAGTCCCATTATGGAGGTCATGGTATACGCGGGGATGAAACTGAGCTTGACGATCTCTTCGTCATTTCCCCGTACCTTACGTGCAAACCAACCCGCCAAGTAAGCCCCGACGAAATTCGCCAAAGAACCAAGTATCCTATCGAAGGTGAGTGAGTCTAGATTCCCCGTGACCACATCGTAGGTATCGATCAGGAGATTCCCGATACCCGCAGTCAGTCCCCCAGCCAACGGTCCGTAGATGATGGAGGTCAGTGCGGGTATGAAGATCCCTAACCTGAACTCTGCAGCTCCCGTGTCAGGTAGTACTGTGAGACCTCTTGCGGAGATAGAAATTGTTGCATAGAGGAAGGAGAGAAAGATCGCTATATTCTGGTTGGAGTTATTTGACTGGAGAGGCACAAGACAATATTGTAACTATAAATTATAATGTTTCTCCGCCCCAAGTATAAAAATATACTGTCCTTGTAGTTAGAGTGTCAGACTTTACTCAGAGGTAGTCTATTCATTCTCCGTTCGTCACTTTCAGGAAGTAGAATGCCTCCTCGAACTCGGGATGGATAATGAGTGGCTCGACGTCCGTCATGATTGTGGGTAGGTTTGAGCTGTACTTCTTCTCAATCAGCTCTGATAATTTCCTGATACCCCTCTTGATCTGCGTGGATTCGTTCTTGCTAAAGGCGATGACGAAGAAGTCCCGATGAGTCTGGAAGTGGATATATCCATTGTCAAACTGCATAGCTCTTGGTTCCAGTGAGAAGTCGTAGAGCTCGTTGAGCAGTGAGGTAATGGCAGTGATCCCACCGGAGAGAAGGACTGACTGTGAGATATCTCCGGTGTAGAAGTTCCTGCTGAACTTCAATGTACCACCTCTGTTTGCTACGAAGACGATGTATGTTTTATCCCTGAAAACCGAGGTGATACTCTGGTCGCTGAAGAACGAGTAGGCGAGGACAACCGTCCCACCTGCGGAGGTTATGAAGCCAAAGACAAGAACATCAAGTCCCAAGAGTGAGGGTGTGGACAGGATCACGATGAAGATCCCGAGAACTTGGGAGATCAGGAGGGGGAAGTAGAAGAGACGCACCTGGTGGAGCTGTCTTGGTGTCAATTGCTCCTGAGTCATCTCGTTATAGTCCTTGGAGATGCTAAACAGGAAGTAAGCGAGAATCATTAGGTTGAAAACTGTGGCACTACCCCTGAGCTCGATGTACTTCTCGAAATCGTTGTCAAATGCCACAACCACCGAAGCGTATCGTGTACCAACCATCGCAGCATTAAGGCTCATCAAGGTCGCGAACTGGCGGGTATCAATCCGGGGTCTTATCATGGATCTGAAGAACATCGCCAAGAAGGTAAACGAGAGGTTACCTGAGAGATTAGCTAGCAGACCAACAATCGAAGCGATCCTGTAATCCATGTCGTTGATCCATCCGAGATTGAGATAGGTCAGGGCGATCCACCCCATTCCAGATATGAACCCTCCAAGAAGCAGATAAGTAAGTGTGTTCCTCCGTTGTCTAATCTCCTTCACCATTGCCACTATCATACTGAATTCCAGAAGAATGGATAGTATCGCAAATGGATGGAAATAGAACTGAATCGACATTACTCAATTCAGCAGAAATACTATGTATAAAAGAATTTCTCCTCTCCAGCATTATATTCTGTCTAGGATCACTCCCAATCCACGTCATAATATGTTAAGAGGATCTAAATCCCACCACACGAAGGGAATAAAGTCGGTTAAGAACATGGGATCAAAGGAGCATGGAATTATAGAGGGAATGGTGTGTGGATTGAGATATAGCATCTCCTCCCCTTGTCTGATGTAGCTTGGATGACAGCCCTAACTGACTAGTGGATTCACTACGATTGGGTGTTGAATATTGAGCGAAATACGATCTTAATCTAGAAGGATCTCCAGCAATTTATCGGCAATTTCCTCGGGTGAGCCCTCGAGCCTAATGTGCTTCCTCTCACGGAGCTTACCTTGGATCATTCCATCCACAAGTGTCTTCGAACCACTGAGACCGATAATCTCAGGGTCTAGGTTCAGGAGCTTGTTGTCCCAGATCTTCACCTTGTAGTCCGTGTCCAAGTCCCGCTTCTTGGCGAAGTCTGGGAAGCGTGGAGAATTGGCTCCCAGTTCAATAGAGATCACCGCAGGTTTAGGGATCGATATGATCTCGTGACCACCGGTAGTCGCCCTCTTTACCACAAATCGCCCCTCGGAGTAGTCGACATCCTCCACGTAGGTCGCTTGGCTGTAGTTTAACCACTCTGCCAGTCCAGGAGGGACGTTCCCCGTTCCCCCATCCGCGGACTCGACCCCACAGATCACGAGGTCCACATCTCCCAGACGCTTGATGCCCTCGGCCAGCACCATCGTCGTGGGGTAGGTGTCCGCCATGGCGAAGGCTCGGTCGCTGAGAATGATCGCGTCGTCCGCTCCCATGGCCATCATCAACCGCATGAAGTCGTCGATGAAGGGTGGGGCCATTGACATCAGGGTCACCTTGCCCCCGTAGATCTCCTTTAAGGCAACAGCGGTCTCGATAGCGTTCTTATCGGGGGGGTTGATGATGGACTCCGCATCCCTCCTGTCAAGGGTGTTCGTCTCGGGATTCATCTTCACCTCATCCGGTTTGGGGACGATCTTGACCAGAACGACTATGTTCAGTCCGTCCATTATTTCACCTCCGGAAGAAGCCTCTGCTTAAGCTTCTTGAGCAGTATCGGCAGGATCTCGTTGGCATCACCAACAACTTGGTAGTCCGAGTAGTCAAAGATCGTCGCCATCTGGTCGGTGTTAATCGAGATGATCGTGTCGGAGTCCTTGATACCGGAAGTGAAGTGCATCGCACCGCTGACCCCGAGGACAAGCGAGTACTTGGGCTTCACCGTGACTCCTGTGGAACCTACTTGGTGATTCCTCGGCATGATCCCCGCGTCGCAAAGCGGACGGGTTGTCCCTACCGCTGCATCAAGTAATTCCGCGATCTCCTTGATCACGTCCATACTGCCCACGACTCCCCTACCGGCAGCTACCAGTCTCTCTGCCTTGGAGATGTCCTCGGTCTCAATGGGTATTCGCTGCAGGATCTGTGTGCTCACGTCCTCCTCGGTCAACTTAACCTCGAACTCCTCGATCGTCCCCTTATGCTTCTTGTCAGGGGTCTTCGGTGTGAAGATACCCGGACGCACGGTGATCATCTGGGGACGGGAGTTCTCGCACTTGATCACCGCGAGGATTGAGCCTCCGAATCCGGGGACGTGCCCAAGGATCATATCACCCTCCCCAGTCTCCAGCTCAACAACATCTGCTGTAAGACCGGTCTGTAAT
>JALWRB010000343.1 GCA_027077875.1 Candidatus Heimdallarchaeota archaeon | reverse complement strand
ATATTGTCGATGTGAATCAGGATTTCGCTGTGTTGAATGAGCTAATTGACTCACTTGTTGTACAGATGCTGGCCAAGATAAAAGTGAAGCCAAACCTTGTACCTATAATTCTGAAACCTTTACCACCTGATAATTCGAATCTCTCTTCGTTGATTGACGGCAATCGGACGGTTAACGAGATCCAGAATATTTCTGGAGTCTCCGAAGCTGATGTCCTTGTCTTCTTGTTCAATCTCTTTCAAAATGGCTATATTTCATTTCAGCAGAAGCTCGGAAGGAAGACCATTGTAATAAAGAGCCCAAACAGCTCTAAGCGAATCATCACTGGAAGTTCATATTGTAATAGGAGAACAGACGAGTACGGAAACCTCATCTCACCTTGCAATAGGTACGGGGAGGAAGGATGCACCAGAATCATCAAGGAATTGCAGGGACCGATGTTCTTGGAAAATCTCGGATTTTTTGACGAGGTTGAGAAGAAGGAGTATATTCACTGCCTACTTCAGAATCAAATTTTCATCACCTTGAACCCGTTGCAAATATCCATCCTCTCGGCCAAGAAATTCGTGAATGCTCTTCTGGACTCTGCATCTTCTAAGCTCAACTCATCTGCTGTTGATTCCATGGTTGCTACTGCGATCAAGATACTCGAACAAGTAGGTTTGTCCGAAGAGTTCCAGAATAGTGTGGACGGTTCTCGTGTTAATCTTGACATGAACAAGTATCTCGATTACAATGCTTACGAGCTTAAGACAATATCCGACACATGGTTCGACTTGCTCACGGAGCTCCTGTACATGATCCCAAAGAATAGGAAGAAGATCATTCACAGCATGATGGAGAAGAATGAGGAAATGGTAATGGAGATAATGGAATTTGATCAGGATTACAAATCGGAGAAACTACAGGATTTCCTCTTCCTTATTGAAACGATGGCTTGAGAACTCGAAGGTTACGAAGATATTATGAATACAAGAATTAGAAGTTGAACTGTTGAAGGAGAAGTTAATATCCCTCTATCTCAGTTCTCTCTCGGAGACAGTATCAGTTCCTGAGATTGACCATGCTCTGATCGAGTCTGGATACGTGGAGATAACAGAGAGCGGAGCTGTTCTCACAGAATTGGGAAGATCTCAGTTCAAGGTTGTATTCACAGGAGGTACCTATGATCTCCTTCACTCAGGCCACCTCTTCACTCTACAGGAAGCCAAGGGATTTGGTGATGTCTTGGTGGTTATCATAGCCCGTGACTCCACCGTTTCTGCACGCAAGAGAGTACCATTCCAGAGTGAAAAGGAGAGGTTGAAACTCATGCAGAATATCCGTGTCGTCGATCTGGCTCTTCTGGGTGACGAGCACGATCACCTCAAAACCGTAGAGATTGTGGCACCAGACATTATCGCCCTCGGTGCTGATCAGATGTACGACGACGATGTCCTCCTTCGGAAAATACACCAACGAGGACTGAAAGATGTGGAGATACGGCGACTTGAGTCAGACTATGAGGGTCTGTCCACAACCAAGCTTATCAGGAAAATTGTCAGCAGGTACTGTGATGTGGAAGAAATCTAAAGGACAGTTCGAGTCAGTACCCTGTAAATCGCCTGTCGTGCTTGATCAAGTTGCCAGAGCTCCAGTCTCTCATTCGTTTGGTGCAGCATCTCTGTACTTCCCGGGCCAAAGATCACAAATGGCACGTCTTTCTCTTCGATCAGAATGGCTGCATCGGTGCCGTAGTACATCCCTCTGATCTCTGGCTCCTCCTTCGTCAGCTCCTTCACACTGTGCGCAACGAGCTCAGTAAACGCCAGATCACTGTTCTCAACCGCGGGTGTGTTTTCCATGACTTCTAGGGAGTAGTGGATCGAGTAAGTCTCCTTGTCGAGGAGGTTCTCGATGGATTCTATTAGCACATTATTGTTGACGGACGGGACGGTTCTGATATCGATCCCCAAAACTGCTTTCTCGGGAACGACGTTCATCGCGGTTCCACCATTGAGAGTCCCGAAATTTATACTTGTCCTTCCGAGGTCGTCTGCGGTATCTTCCGGTAATATTGACTTAAGTTTCGGCATGAGTTCAGCCAGACCCTCGATGGCGTTGTGGCCTAGCTCTGGTCTGGAACCGTGGGATTGTTTCCCCTTTGCATGGATTTTCAGCCAGAGCACACCCTTCTCCCTGACAGCCACATTGAGATCCGTGGGTTCGGCAACGATGAGATGACTGGCGTTCTTCATCAGTCCTGTTTCCCTGAACCTCTTCGCACCTTGAAGCCCAACCTCCTCTTCAGAACTGATTGCTAGGGTGACCTGTTGCACCATTTCCGACTCTTGTTGCCCGATCTGTAGAAGTGCTCCCACCAGTGCTCCGACTCCTCCCTTCATATCGACTGCTCCTCTTCCCCACATCTCTCCGTTGACAATCTTACCTGAGAGTGGATGGTGCTTCCATGAGTCGACATCTCCAAATGGAACGGTATCCATATGACCCGACAGGATGAACTCGGGTGTGTTCTTTGGTCCGATGGTAATCTTGAGATTCGCCTCTCCTTCCTTATAGCGATCGATTTCGGAGGGATAACCGTAGTCCCCGAGGTGCTCTGCAAGGTACTCTATCCCATTAACGGTCTTACCTTGTGTTGTATCAATATTTATCATTCTCTGTACGATGTCCTCTACTATCTCCTTGATGTCCATATCTCTCACCTAATTCTGAAACTCAACTCTCCAACCTCAGTGACACCACAGTTGACGACATCTCCGCTCTGAAGTGTTGCAACTGGATCCATGAAATATCCTACACCCTCTGGGGTTCCCGTGAGAATAATATCACCTGGATAAAGCGTGATCGACTCACTGATGTACCTGATCAATTCATCGATTGGGTAGATCATCTTGGCTGTTGTCGATTTCTGCCTTATCTCTCCATTGACGCTCAACCATATTTCCAGATTCTGAGGGTCTGTTATCTCGTCTTTGGTGACGAGGTAGGGTCCTATGGGTAAGCTCTGGTCGAATGCCTTCCCTCTCGTCCACTGCTTACCCGGATCTGATTTCTGAATGTCCCTGAGGGTCAGATCGTTTGCGACAGTATATCCGAGCACGTAGTCCATGGCATTGTCCTTAATTTTGGAAGCCTCTTTCCCAATGACAACCGCTAACTCCACCTCGTAGTCGAGATGTTCTCCCGTTGAGGGCTTCTCTACCTCTGATAGATGCCCAATCATATTGCTGGGGTACTTGGAGAAGAGTAGTGGTTTGCTCTCCGCAGTTCTTCCTTGCTCCTCAGCATGGGCTAGGTAGTTTCTACCGATGCAGATGACCTTGCCAGGTCTGGCTATTGGGGGTAGCCACTTTATGGTCTCATCGTTCTTTTCGATAACCGCGTCGTGATCTATGAGGAATTCCGATGCAATAAACGCTTCCACGCCCATGTCATCTCTTACGGGTGACTTGAGAAGCTCTAGTGTATTTCCCTTGACTATGCCGTATCTTTCCTCTCCGTTGTAGAGGATACGTGCTATTTTCATAGTGTAGATTCAGAGCATCACTTACTAAAATTTGAGGTAAACCCCAATTCATCTGACACAATTCTATTTTCAATTCTGAATTAATCAAGGCTTTCTACCAATGTTTTTAATAAATCAATTCTATACACTATGTTAGAGGATTAGATATAGTATGGTTATGGGAGTTTGGAGCCGCTCTGGATCGGACAAAGCAAAGTCAAGTCAGACCATTAGGATACTTCTAAGGTCTATGCAATATCTGGCAGAGGATCTCTCTACGGACGAAACGAAATTTCTCAAAATTGTTGTCCCTGTGGTCCGAAGTCTGTTTAAACCAATTACCACGGCCTCCGTTAACGAGCAAGTACAGCAGTTCTTCGACTCTATGGGTTGGAAGAATTCCCAGATCCAAGTCGTCTCGAAGGACAAGTCACAGATTGTATTAGGAAGTAACAGGTACCTTGATCAGAACGAGGAAGCCACGAACGGACTGACACTCCTCGTCAAGACGCTGACCAAGGCTGTTGGATACCATATCATGAATAGTGAAGTTGATCCGCTCGTTGTGGTGGATTTCACAAACACTATTACTTATACCATAGAGCTCAAGGTACAGGGCGGTACAGATATCTCCTCCCCAGTACATACGCCAAAAGCGACTACTACAATCGCGAAACCTGTCAAGACCTCCAAAGTAACCCCACCTCCCAGCCATGACGGTTTGTCCGTTGACATTGGCACAAAGATCGAGATCGATCAGTTATTCGCTCCTGTGATCAACAGCAAGTTGCCACTATCTCGGTGCTTCCTTCACCTGCAGGATGTCATGGAAGAGTTCTCGATCTCATGGTACAGCATGAACCCAATAGAGGGGAAGGAATCCCTCAGTCAAAGGGAAATTATCGTCACCTTGGTTCAATTCCTTGTAGAGAAGAGTATTGAGGCTTCGAGAGACGTGAAGATGGTTGGCAATCAAGTTGGGAGATTCTTTGCTCAGGCCATGGTTGAGTCCTTCAAGAATGACTTTGGCTCAATTATCTCCGACGAGATCCTCGAGTCAAATACGCAGACAATCATCAGGGACATCAAGGCAATGTCTCTGTGCACCCTCTCCCCCG
Organism: Candidatus Heimdallarchaeota archaeon; assembly: GCA_027077875.1. Lineage (GTDB taxonomy): Archaea > Asgardarchaeota > Heimdallarchaeia > Heimdallarchaeales > Kariarchaeaceae > S139-21. The sequence continues at coordinate 9,938 of JALWRB010000343.1, read as the reverse complement.
GTGACAAATGTGTTCCTGCCAACAGATCATACTGTGACTTTGCCATGGGTATCTACGAGGGTGTTCTCTCCACCACCCTTGATGCCCAGTTTGAATTTACCTCCTACTTCTCCGCGACCAGAAGGGATAGGTACTGCTTGATGGAATTCAACAAGAAATAATTGTGGTACATATGTCTAAGTCTGTAACAGCATGGGCACCAACCCATGCTACACTTTACTTTGCAGTTCCAGACAATTCTCGGGCCGAGGACAGACTTCACATGGGTAGCCTTGGGGGTGGATTAAACTTTGAAGAGGGAGTAACCACTTCGGTGACAACCCACACCGAAGATATGGTCCACTACAATGGAGAGATGATTGACGGAAAGATATCATTGACTGTTCTTGACCTTTTCAGGAAGAAAACAGGAGTGAATGAAACGGTAGAGATTTGCCACGAGTCAATAATTCTCACTGGGTGTGGTCTTTCCACTAGCGGAGCTGGTTCAATTGGTCTTTCAATTGCACTAAATCATCTATTCGAGACGGGTATGTCACACATCGAATGTCTTCAGATAGCTCACGAGGCTGAGATCATCTGCAAGACCGGTCTGGGTTCAGTGATGGGTCAGTCTGTTGAAGGAATCGAGATCCGGCGTGTTATTGGCGCTCCCGGGATAGGGAGGGTAGTGAGTATTCCCTGCAAATCTGATATATTCCTTATAATACTGGGACCTCTATCAACCTCACAGGTTCTGTCATCCGAGGAGAAGATGGAGATAGTTACCAAAGCTGGTGTGGAGATCCACGAAACCATTGGGGAGAAAACTAGTTTAGAGGAGATTATGAACTTGGGTTTCAAATTCGCCAAGGAGTGCGGTCTGATGACAAGCAGGGTTCGAGACCTCATAGAGGATCTCCATAGAATAGGGGAGACGAGGGCAACTATGGCTATGATAGGAGAGACACTTGTCGTGGTACCTCACAACAAGGATAAACTTCGCAACTACTGTAGAAGTGCAGGAATGTATTTTGTTGAGACCCAGATATCCTCAGAGACTCCACACCTATTGTCTTAATCTCTAGCTATAAATTTCTCCAGTTCTTAATCAGATTATGGGCAATGAAGCCATTCCCAGCACACACCCACGCGCACAATCTCTCAATATCAGGCACGCACTTATCCAAGGTGTCAAGGACGGAATAACTGCTGATTCAGGTCTAATTGCCCATGGTAGGGGTGAGGCTTTTGACTACCTACTGGGGGAGCGTACCCACGATTTTGCGGAGAAGGCTATCATTGCTTCTGCAGCTGCTCTGTTCACTGCGAAGCATCCAGTGATCTCGGTCAACGGAAACACCGCGATCCTGTGTCCGAAGGAGATGGTTGAGTTCTCGAACATGAGTTCTGTACCCCTTGAGATCAATCTATTCTACAGGACTAGTGGACGGATAGAGAAGATCGCAGATGTTCTTCGGAAACACGGTGCAAAGTACGTGCTTGGAGTCAACGAGGAAGAACAGGTCGAGCTAGATGGCTTTGACTCATACAGACGTATAGTTGATCGGAATGGGATCGAGAAGGCAGATGTAGTCGTGGTACCCCTTGAAGATGGCGACCGGACCGAGAACCTCGTCAGGATGGGAAAGACTGTTGTGACCATAGATCTCAACCCACTCTCAAGAACTTCAATTGCTGCCAACATCACTGTTGTAGACAATATCTTAAGGTTCTTCCCCCTGCTTAAGAAACATTACCTCTCAATGACACCCGAGAGAGCAAAGAAAATTCTGGATGAGTATGACAACAAGCAGGTTCTGCAAGCATCGCTTGAGGCAATTTCCACCCTCTGGAGGGACGAGCTCGTGCGTAAATATGATCTATTCCACCAGTGAGAAGCTGAGAACTCTTCTGAACTTTAGTCTTTCTAACCACTTCCCACTAGGTTGTCCTCTTTCCCTGAAGATGTAGGTGATCTTCCCCATCCCCACTCCATTTAATATTGCCCTTACAAGAGCCTCTCCATACCCCTTTTTCCTAAAGCTGGAGTTCGAAACGAGGTACAATATGGCAGTCGCTTCAGAATCTGTAATAGTAAGCGCCAAGGTTATCGGCTGTTGATCGTAATCGTGTACGGCCCACAGTCTAGCATCAGAAGTGTGCAACAGACCCCTTGGAATTCTTTCGAAAGCCCTCACCTTATCTGGTGGAATGTTCATGTATCCTGGTAGAAACTCCAATGCATTGTACATGGACCTGGAATTTCTTTTCCTGTCTGAGAATGAGAAATTCCCAATCTGGAAATCTATATCATCTAGGAATGGGAACGGCTCTTTGGAGTATTCCCGTGCCCATATCTCGAAGTCGCCCTCCTTCTCTGATTCCTGCATCACATAGTGGGAAACCCCGTTTATACTCTTGACGTATTGATTTGCAGTCCTGGATAGGGAGAAGGAAAATACCATATCCTCTGAGTCCCTTCTTTCGAGGTGCACTCCCCATTCCCTCTGGACGAGATTTATGTCTAAGAAACCCTCCGCGAGTTCAGTGAAGTGTTTGATGAAGAACTGGATGGCAGATTCCATTATTTCACTATTTGACGGTAATTTATAATTCTGAGCTAGCTTGTTGGATGTCTTTTCACAAATTTTATTACTATCCTGAATACTCGACTATTATGAATAAGACTGCCTTAATGGAGGAGTTAGGGCGACACCGCGAGAAGGCTGAGGAAGCTGCAAGTCAGAAGTTAGCCAAACCTCGAAAAGAGGCTCGTAATAAGCACATTAAGAATCTTAACAGAGCGATTGATTTCATGCTCCGGGACTCAGAGGAGTTCAAGGTAACCGGATTCAACGAGAAGAACGCGAGTGTCCAGGAGAAGTACAGTCAAAGGATGTATGAAAGTTTAATGGATATCCTCCAGAAGGTTCAAGAGCCAGAGACTATCACTCTAAAATCATTGGAAAGGTACTTGGAATCATTCGATTTGCTAGTGGAGGAGATGAATGAGGTATTCAAGAAATACGTAAAATTGCTGGATCGATCCTTTACGGCCAAGGTCAAGGCATTGGACAAATCATTCAGGCATCTGTTCAAAGAGAAGGAGAAGCTGCGAAAATTCCTCGACAAGAAGTACAGACCCTCATCTATGATAGAGGGCTCAATCTGGGAAATCGACGATATTCTTCCCCTTGTAGAGGCATATTACAATGAGTTGGAAAAGATCACTTCCCTCGAGAATGATGTGATGAGTAAGACCAAGCAGATGGAGGAAAAGGAAGCTGAAATTCAGGCCTTAGAGTCCCATGAGTTCAAGGCTGAATTCGAGAGGGCACATAAGATTTTCTTGGACTACCAGAGGAAATTCGATGATCAGCTCTCGGATATCAGGAAAGCATTGAGAAAGTACATCAACAAGAAGAGCAAGGAGAAGAACTCAGGTGATCTGAGTTTCATGAAGGAATTTGTCACCGACTCCGCAACAACTCTGGCAACAGCATCCTCTCTTGGTGGTATTAACTCACTCCTTCGTGAGATTAAGGAGCTCCTTGAGACAAACAAGCTAGAGCTAAAAAAGGAAAGAAAGGAATCTGCTCTGAAGAGAATAGATGCCCTACTAAGTGGAGAGCTAGAGGAGATCTACAAGATTGCCAAGGACTCATACCAGAAGAGGGAAGAAAATCGACGGAAATTGGAAGAACTCGAACTGGAGAAGAAGATCTCGAAGGTCAGACAGGTCTACGAGGGTCTGAAGAGAGACCGGTTAAGAATCATCGAGAGAGAGTTCAGGGAGGCGTTCAAGATCAAGAATGAGATCGAGAAAAACATAGAACAGCTGGCGAAGAAGCACTCTATCGTTATCTCTACGAAGTTAGATCCCATTCCGACACTCGGTCTTGACATCTCCACAGTCATTCATACCTAGATGTTTGAACATAATCTGTTTTTATTTTCAATGTCTTAAAATACCTTTAAATTATATTTAGTCTGGAGATAATTAGAATATGCTGTCCCAAGGAAACTTCCAACCTGTACTCGACTCCCTAATGAGTCACAAAGGAGTCTATGCAGTCGTCATAGCCAACTCTGAGGGTTTTCCACTCACTTACCGTTCTAGGGATGATACTTTCACTGCCGATGATGCTGAACTCACTGCAGCCTTATTTTCCGCCCTACTTGGTCGGGCCAAGTCTGCCGTTGAGAGAGTAGGAAGAGGGGATATCAACTTTTTCACTCTTGACGTAACGACAGGAGAGATACTCATAGCCTTGGAGGAGGACTACGTAGTTATCGCCATCAGGGACACTAAGCTTAGGATGTAATCCTAGAGAATTTATACCTTAGAAGGGATTTCCAAGAATAAAAATTAAAGTGAAAAATAATGTGCGAAAAATCCACCCTCTGTTTCTAATTATACCGCAGAATGTCTCATTACAAATTGCACAAAACGAATCAAATTTTAAGTAATAGATTATTAGAGATATTAAATCATAAATACTAAGGAATTCTAATAAGAGTAAGTAGGATTCTACTTGGAATGAGGTAATAAAATGCGAAAGGATGCGAAAGGGAGAATTCACTTCAAGGTTGTCTTTACTGGTTGTTCAATGGCCGGAAAGACAAGTATTCTCAAAGTACTACATGAGCAGGTAGATGGTCTGGTAAAGGGTGGTCTCACCTCGATTGCAGATCCGTCTGGTAGGACGGTTTATTTTGATTTCTCACCATTCTCTGCCAACAATTCAGTCCTCTTTGACGTATACACTGTAGCAGGTCAGAAGAGGCACCGTGATCAAAGAAAGATGATCTTGAGGGGAGTCGATGGAATCCTATTCGTGGCAGACTCGAATCCCGATCTCAAGGAAGATAATATTGAAGCAGCGGAGGAACTACGAGACTTTATCGGAGAGAAGCTTGGTAATGAAGTTCCACTGGTCATAGTTCTCAACAAGCGAGATCTGCCGAATGCCATGCCTCGTGATCAGATGCTTGCTTATCTTGGGTTCTCTCCAGACACCCTTGCAATCAACACCATAGCCATCAAGGCTGTTGGAGTAAAACAGGCATTCCAGGCAGTCAGCCGAGAAATTATTATGAAACAGGTTTACGCTAAGCAGGCAAAATTCTAATCTTTATCTTCCTCTGCATCCACCATAATCTCAGAAACTGGAGTTAGGGATAACTCATCAATCTCATTGCTGATTTTAGATGGGGTTGTTATCTGGTCTATATAATTACTCTCGGCGTCTATCTGCTGCTCCATCTCAATAATTGGGTCCTCGATACCCGAAAGGTCATCAATTGTGTAGTGCTCGATTTCGGAGTATGGGACTATGTCGTCAACCAAGTTACGGTAGATGTCCTCTACTCCATCAGGGGAGATAAGGATCAGGAGGTCTACCTTTGATCTGATCTCACTCATGAGGGTGAGGAGTTCATTGGTCTTGATGAGGAGGATAACAATATCGAAATCATCGAAGAGTGTTCTGTCATAGATCTCCAGAGACATGGAGAGTAGCGAATAGACGGGAGGAAACACCTTGATAGTATATCCAGCCTCCTCTATGTTCTTGGACTCTGGGGGTGATTTATCGGTGAAGAAGAGGGCGGTTTTGATCGTTCCGTATTCCCTGAATCTCTCGGGAATTTTACCGAGGATTTCGAGCTCTGTCTTGGTCATGTTATGACCATCTATGAAGATTCCAATACTTTTTCTCCCGAATCGTTTCCTCAGTTCAGATAGAAAGTACTCCGCCAATCTGTATCCCTGAATTCTATTGGATGTCCTGAATAAGAGTATTCCCCTCTGCTTTAGAAAAAATCATCTCATTATTAAGATTATTTCATTTCCCGAAATTCCGCCTTCTCCGTTGATAGTCCCTGATGGCTCTGAGAAAGTCTATCTTCCTGAAGAGGGGCCAGAAGACATCGGTGAAGTAAAGCTCAGAGTATGACCCTTGCCAGAGAAGGAAGCCAGATAACCTGACTTCTCCAGAAGTTCTGATAATCAGATCGGGATCAGGCAGGTCCCTTGTGTAGAGGTTGTTTCCTATGTAGCTCTCATCAATCTCCTCAACATCCAGTATCCCATCCTTGACTGCTCGGGCAATCTTCCTCACGGCATTTGTAATCTCAGCTCGACCTCCGTACCCCAAGCAGATATTTAAGGTGTAGTTCTCATAATCTTTCGTAGCTTCCTCAGTCTGTCGGATCTCTTCCTGAAGGCTGTCCGGTAGGAGCTCTGTCTCACCAGAGAACATGACTCTGATCCCCTCATTGTGTACCCTTGGATCTTTCCGCATCTTGATCGTACTCCGTTCTGCGAGCTCCATTATTGCGTGGACTTCATCAGAACTTCTGGAGAAATTCTCGGTAGAAAAAATCCACACCGATATAACTCTAATTCCTAGCTCCATACACCAACCAAGAACTTCCTCGAACTTGTCAGCACCTTTTTGGTAACCCATCGTTTTCGGAATACCTAGTATCGAGGAACCTCTTCTATTTCCATCAAGAATTAGTCCGACATGGTGGGGGATATTGTTACTCCTCTTTACCTCTCGTTCCAGTTTCTTGGAATAGATTGAGTAGACGAGAGATTTCGGGCTGAACAATCCTCTCATTATTCGATCAAGGAAGAATTCTAATTTTAAGGTAACTCTATGAAACTAACCAAGGAGAGATCCAATTTTCTGGGTAGCCTTATCCATTTCCATGAAGATTAGACCAAGCTTGGCCTCCTTTGTAGCAGAGATAGTAAGTACAGCGTTCGATCCTGCTGCTTGGGAGATCACTTGTCCATCTACTCCCTCAACTGACACCTTGGTCAGTGATCCTCTTCGGAGGTTGGTGGCGATCTTCTCTCCAAGTGTCAGCATCGCAGAGGTCATAGCCGCTACAATCGTATCGTCATAAATGTCTGGCATGTTGGCTGCAATAGGTAATCCCTCGATACTGACTACTGCACAGGCATCTATTTCTTTGACACTCTCTTTGAGTTCTCGGAGTATTTGCTCTAACTCTTGGGTTCTGTCATCAAAACTTATATCATACATTTGCTCGGCCTCTCGATTTTTATGATTTCTCAAAAAACTATCTGTTCTATTTAATAAAAAGATATTGGAATCATATCGGCTATACCGAATTCCTCGAAAGGTGATTAAACTATCTGTCACACTTATGAGAACAAATCTTCGGTATCCCAAATTCGCTGAAGTTCTCCGAAGGCCAGATCTATGTTCTCATTTGTCTGGCTTGAGATTACGGGAAAAGAGCCATAAGTTTCCTCCTGTATCAGAATGTCTGCAATACGGATGGCCAAATCCGCGTTTAGAACCCCCGGCTCAGTACGTAGGGCCTCAAGGAGGAAATCGGGATACTCCATCCAGTCGTCAATTGCAGCCATTCTCTCCTCAGAGATCGTGTCCCCCTTTGATATCACAAAACGCAGAGCAGTATTTAACCTGTACTTAATTGAGGAACCGAGCATCAGGACACTGACAAAGCTGGACGCGGTGTTGCACAGGATAGGGTCAACAAGAAAAACTCCTGCCATCTTGTGCTCCCTACCCAGCTCGTTGAGGAGCAGAGGACCACTGGCACGGTAAGCGAATGTCTCGAGCTGGCCCGGGAGATCTATCAGAACAAACTCTGAGTCGAACTCACGAAGCTCATCGATCACCTCGTCGACCCTAAGGGCGACTTGATCCATCGCAGCGATAATCGCTCCATTTGGTCCCAGCTCGAATTTGTCAACGATCTCATCATAAGACACGTACTCTCTGATATCTATCATGGGGGAGTAGGGTAACCTGATGACCGCTGGGTCCAAGTTGACCGTGATCACCTCCATCTCCAGCTGATTCATCCACGAGTACAGCGAGCCCGTCATGTGTGACTTTCCGCTTCCCGCTGGACCAATGAAGTATCCTATCTTCATAGACGACTGATTCGCCAGTAGGTTTAGACTCTTTAGATTGAGATGAGGACGATTGAGAGATTGTACACGAGGTGGACGATGAAGGGGATGACCACCCCCTCACTTCTCTCCTTCAGAACCCCAAGAATTATCCCTCCAAATATGGCAAAGAGGAAGCTTACCACTGAGAGTATGTGGAACAGTGAGAAGATACTGGCGCTCAGGACTATTACCCACTTGATTGACATCCCATTTCCCTTCAGATAGTCCATGAGAAATCCCCTGAAGAACAGTTCCTCGACCAGAACCGAGACAAACACGTATGTTACTATCATCCAGAGTTCGATCCGAAGTTCGATCAAGAGCTGGAGGATGCTGGGAGCTGAGAAATTGGTAACGAGGCTCGCGAGATATACCATTGAATATCCCACTGCCATCAGAGCGAAAAGAGATGCCAGTCCCTCTGCTATATCTCTTGGTCTAATCTTCCGACTCTGCATCACCAGTCCATGTCTAATCCAGAACACTGCTGGTGTGACCAGTGGGAGGGTGAGTGTCAATACCACCAGTAGTATCGGGTTAGGGTAGGAGAAGTAGATGAGGTAGGCTGGAAGGGGGAGAAGGTTCCATGACGCAAGTGTTACGATTGTAGCAGTGAATCCCAGTGCCACCTTCTCGGAGAAATCACTTGACATCGTCTCTACGTTGAGTTCGTTTAGCGCCTTAATTCCCAACGAGACGAGACCAATAGCCAAGAGGATGATGGCTACATAAAACAGAAACGTAGGGAGAAATCCTGGGGAGAAACCCAGTGATTGTGCGATGGGAAAACTAGCAATCATCAAGCTGATAGCATAGAAAATCAGGAGGTTGATGAAATTGGTGATGTCCTCCTCATTATCTGATGGGTTAAGCAGGTAAATCCCAAGGATAATACCCGTCATACAGAAGATAAGGACGAAGATCTGTATCGTGATTGACATCAGATCGAGATCTGCAGAAAAGTCCAAGACCCTGAGGAGGATGAACATAAGCACGAAAACAGGAGTCTGAATGAAGATCATCTCCAAGAGTTTGGCTATCACGAACTTTCGGGGAGCCCCTGGTGAAGACTTGATCAGTGTGAGCATAGACCTGTGCTGTATGAGGAAGGAAGCTGCTTCAATGTAAATCGTCATTGATGCTGAGAGTATCAGAGCGAATAAGACTGCAGCCCGTTCCAACTCGATAGTAGCGATTCTCTGTCCCCTGAACAGACCCCTCGGAGAGAGTGCGTAGACGAAGAATATAGTGCCAGCTAACCCTATTGTTAAGCGTGACATATGCTCTATATCCCTCACAGATCCCTTGACCATCCCTATGAAAATCTCCCTGACACTCGCAGATGGGATCGGTCTTGCGACAACTCTGAGTATAGAGTTGGTCATGCCACCGGTAGATTTTGCCGTGATCATTGTTGACTCATTTACTCTGTACAGACGTTCTGCGATGAAGTACCCAATAACGACGATCACTATGGTATAGACAACCAAACCGATGTATGACATTCCGAGATTGAGCCCAATGACCTGACCGTAGATCGCGTAAACAATTATCGTCGAAGCCATGGTAAAAGGGAGGTAGGATGCCAGACCTAGAGAGCCAGATCCCTCGAGGTTGGTGATTATGAACTGGAGCATGGGTAGGGATACCATGAGCATGACCGCTACGAGTACTGTGACAACCGATCTTGCGACCTCATTCCTCTGCTTGGCAATGAAGTTCAGGATCAGTGGGGTGATTATTGTCCCTCCGAATAGACCCATGATCACCAAAAGAGTGAGTGATCCAATGATATGGAGCGAGGAGAGGAGAGGGTTGATTGTTCCCGAACCAACGAATACCGAAAGTGACGCAGTACCGACCATAACGTAAAACGGGAGAAAGAAGACGAGGTTGGAAAGTAGGTTACCATAGAGCAATTCATGTGGTTTGACCGGTGCAGAGAGAGCTACCTCTCTTCTCGATTGTGCATTGCCATCATAGACTACTCTCC
>JALWRB010000342.1 GCA_027077875.1 Candidatus Heimdallarchaeota archaeon | reverse complement strand
CCTCCTTCCATCGAACTCTGACAGTCCCATTCGGAGGATTTGGATAGCGGCCGAGTCCGAGACGGGCAGTGCGTGGTAGACGATGTACATCATGGTGAAGACGAATGCGACCGCCTTGAAGATCTGTAGGGAGGTGAGGATCGTCAGCAGGACGGTGACAGCTGTGACGGCGAGGAGCGTGAGGACGTGCCGTTTCTGCATCCTTGTGAATCTCCTCTGCTGTGCCCTGATCTCGGATCGCAGGGTGGGTCTTGACTCAGGGGGGAAGGCACCCGTTTCGAGGTAGGTCCTGAGGTACTCCTCGTCCTTCGGTTCTGGGACTTGTGTCTCCATTGGCGGGGGCTGGAAGGTGGACCTTTTGACTTTGGAGGGGTCGAAATCCTGCGAGAGGTTGCCTCGGGCGACGAACTCGTGGACGTCGAATATGCCCCGGTCCACAGAGGCTCCCCATGCCTTCCTGCTCCCCACACCGTAGAAGACCCTCATCACACGGAGCGTGACGGTCTCGAGCTCCTGCTCCCAGTCGGACAACCCGAGGAAGTAGTTGTCCAGAGTCCACTGCCTGTACCTCTCAGCCACCTTCTGGAAGCCCTTCTTTCCCCGGTACAGCATGCCCTCCCACCTGAGTATCCAGTCCCTTTTAGGTGGCTGTGGATCCGCCGAGAGGAAGACGCTGAACCTCACCTTGACACTGACCCTCTTCTCGTACTCGTGGCGGATGATCTCCTCCCATCCTTCGCTCATCTCACCGGTGAGGACGAGCATTTCGAGGAAGTCGTGGGAGAGCTTCTGCAGGTGCTTGGGGAGCAGGGCGAAGATGCTCCACTTTTCAAGGAGGCTGGGGAGCAGTGACATGACGAGGATCTTTCCCCTCTTGCCATCTCTCCCGAGGTCGTTCGAGGTCTCGATGATGTGGGAGATCTGTCGAATTCTTGACATGATATCGCTGTCGACCATCTGCTCCCTCATCCCCATGAGCTCCGAGTAGTACTCGCTGGGGGAGATCTGACCGTTTGTGTACGCCTCCATGACCCCCTGTGGGGTGGTTAGGTCCACGGTGCGATCCACCCTCTCCCTTCTTACCTCGGCCACACCTGTGGCGGGTTCCCAGAATAGTTCGTTGTGCACGAGCAGGGGAGGGATGGAGTAGAGCACCATGAAGATGGATGTCACGAGCGGGTCAGGAGCGGTCATGTACTCAGTGAATTTCCGCAGGTAGGCGTACAGTATCCCCAGAACGACATAGAATGCCCACATCCTGAGGTGGGGGTAGTGGAAGCCCTGCTCCGATGTGAAATCAGACCTGAACAGTGGTCTGTACTCGAACTTCGAGATGGTGTCGAAGCTGAAGAAGTAGTAGGTGAGGAACCAGAGGAAGACGTAGATGAATATCAGGTTAATCTCGAAGAACGCCATGACGTTGACGATGAGGTAGACGATCACCCAGACGGAGATGATACTTCCGATGATGAAGACGGTGTAGACGGCCTTGACGGTGAGGTCGAGTCGGTAGTACTTGTCCCTCCACCCGTACAGCTTGATGAGGACGGTGATGTACGAGAACACGAGGACCGTGGTGTACATGTATTCAAAATTATCCAAGACGTACTCTGCGATGATCCCCATGAGACCCGAGTAGACGAAGAGTAAGGTAAAATACAGTTTCTGGTTGTCGAACATCAGGTGGGCTAAGGATCTCATGACAGATGCCTCTGCATGGATGTGTATTTGAATTTACCTTACAGTCGAGGAGAATTTGAACCCTTTCTACGTTGTGAGCTTGGGAAAGTGTTCATGAGGATGTATTGTGCACATCATATTTTTTTATAGAGGCTCCATCACCTGTCTGTGAGCGAGCCATGGAAGGATACGCTGGAAATAGACGAGCTGGTGCACTCACCCATACGTCTGTCCCTCCTGCTCTTCCTCCTGCCTCGGGACGAGGCGAAGTACAGGGAGATCCAGCGGGCGCTCGGTCTCACGGCTGGGAACCTCACATCCCACCTGAAGAGGTTGCAGAAAGCGGACTTGGTGGAGATCAGGAAGATGTTCGTGGACGAGCGACCCATGACGGTCGTCAGCATCACCCAGCGGGGTAGGACAGCGGTCAGGGAGTACTCAGACAAGCTCTACCACGCCCTCGGGAAGGTGCTGGAGAGCGGCGATGTGTAGAGTACCGTAGAATAGGGACTGGTTGGATCTTGGACGAAGACGCAGAGAACCGGTGCTAGTTCTTCTTGGATGGGAGAGGTGGATCTTTGGAAGGGAGTTAAAGACTCTTGGGGGGAAGTGTAAAGACTCTTGGAGGAAAGTGTAAAGTCTCTTGGACGGAAATATAGAGATACTCGGAAGGATGTACAGACCCTTGGATGAAAATACGAATAACCTCGGAGGAGAGTGATAAATTAGCTGAGTTAGTGACGGTATTCAGCCAAGAGAGATCGCGTCCAAACGGGCAAATATCAGCGTGCGATCTCCTGCAGGACATTGATCCTTGATCTCAGCACGTGGTTTCCGGGGTCTATCTCCAGCAGTTTTCTGAAGTGGATCTCGGCGTTTTTGTACTCCTGTAGGTCCATGTAGCTCTCACCGAGGACGTAAAGGGCGACGATATTCTCGGGTTCGTCCAGCAGCACGGTCTTGGCCCGTGCGAGTCTCACCGACGTCTGGTCCGTGGTTGTGAACACGTTGCAGAGGTTGTCGAACGGTGCGTAGTTGGGGAGGAACGGTCCCTCATTACCCTCGTCCTTCCTCCAGAACTCGAGGAGTTCCCAGTACAGCAGCTCCTTTGGATCCAGCAGTAGTCTGTTCCTCAGGATGGCCATCGCGCGGTCACGGTCTCCGCTGAAGAGGTGGTAGTAGATGTAGCTGGAGACGACGAGGGGATTACGTCCGTCCAGACCGTAGGCCTCCTCGTAGGCCATGTTAGCAATCCTCATCTCACCGATGGAGTGGGCAAGTCGTGCGATGTTTACCCATCGGAGCGCGCTCTCCTCCCTGAAGTTCACCAGTCGGTCGAGGATGCGTCGCACCTCCTCATCCCTCCCGAGGTTGGCGTAGACCTCCCCGACAATCAGGAGAGCGGAGGTGTCGTAGATCGAGTCGAGGTGTGATCTGAAGAATCCAAGAGCCTTGTCCAAGTTCTCGTCGTCATCCAGCAGGTAGAAACTGCGCATGAGCTTGGCATGGGCTCGATGGTTGGCGCTGTTCAGCTGTATGGCGTCGTAGTAGCAGATCACAGACCTGCTCATCTCCAGACTGTTGTAGGCGATATCGCCCTCCTTCTCCATGAGCTTGGACCGCACGATTGCCCGGGGTAGCTCCATGTATCTGCTTTCGAGGAGGGCGATCTCGCGGTCTATTCCCTCGTCTCCTATCAGGGTGGTTGGTACGTCAATGACACTCACCCGTTTTCTCGACGGCAGTAGTATTTAAACTTCTGAAGGACAGGGTCAGTCAGCTCGGGGGTAGTTCGAGAGAATCGAGATGTAGAACTCGTGCTGCGTTTCATCGCGGCGATAAGAGATACCCTCATTCCGACTGAATTCGGGTCCTACGTCGAACACCCTCTCCTCGAAGGTAATCCCGCAGTCCCTACAGACGACATGGCCTTGGTAGTGTGTCAGATCTGCGTGTATGCAGAGACCCTCTCCTGTCACTCCTCCAGAGGCGAAGGGTGTGAGGACCTCAAGAAACCTTGCACGTAGGACAGTCTGGAGATGTAATCATTGCAGCAGGAGGACGAGCAGAAACCGACACTCTCCCCTTCCATTTCTAAGATTGTATGTGGATTAGATTCATTTTCAGCACAGTATGAACACTGCATGGAGGTAG